>NZ_JASGBY010000012.1:0-192029 GCF_030053355.1 Pantoea sp. EA-12
GACTGAGCCCGGTAGAGTACCGGACTCAGAATCAAAATAAGCTGACTTAAGCAGTCCAGGTTAAGGGGTTCAGTTCACGATGGAACATCCATGTTCCAGCGCCACCTTTCGCCCGCGTCCTGCGGGCTCTCCTGGCATACTCGCTCAGCTCAGCGCTGCGGATTGCCAGCCCCGGTGCGGCCCCAGCCTGCTCATTAGCCCTGGTGCGTGTTGTCTGAAAGGGCCATGACGCCTCTGCTATTGACTTTGTAACATCGATAACAGCATTTCGGTGTTCAGCTTGCCGACGCTATCACTGCCTTCCAGTAAATCTTCAGCCAGTTGTCGCTTCTGACTATGAAGGGAGACGATTTGCTGCTCAATCGAACCCTCCATCACTAAACGGTAAACCGTAACCGGGCGTTCCTGCCCGATACGGTGCGCGCGATCGCTGGCCTGGTCTTCAACTGCAGGGTTCCACCAGGGATCGAGATGGATAACATAATCGGCAGCCGTAAGGTTAAGTCCGGTTCCCCCGGCTTTTAAGCTGATAAGAAATAAATCACCGTCCCCGGATTGAAACTGTTTCACACGCATATTGCGCTCAGCGACCGGTGTTGAACCATCGAGATACTGATAGGGTATTTGCTGGGCCTCTAATGCTGCTCTGAGCAGGGCGAGGTGATCGACAAACTGACTAAATATCAGCGCCTTATGATTATTGGCACGCAGTTCATTAATAATGTCGAGACAGGCAGCCATCTTGCTGCTTTGCAGTGATAACCCCTCTAAAACCAGTGACGGGTTGCAGCAGAATCGGCGTAGGCGGGTCAGCTCAGCCAACACCTGAATGGCACGAACATCACTTCCAACCTGTTCCATTCGCTCCACGGCTTGCTGGCGTAACGCTTCGTACCAATGCAGCTCTTCATCGCTCATTGGAATAAGGTGCAGAATATCGGTACGGGCAGGTAATTCCTGCAGCACCTGCGCTTTGGTTCTGCGCAGCATAAAGGGTTGGATCAACTGTTTTAAGGTGCTCGCTGCAATTTTATCGCCTTGATCGATTGGCGCTGCGAAGTGTTTGTTAAAGGACTTTTGGCTGCCCAGCAGGCCCGGATTGATAAAGCGGAATAGGCTCCACAGATCGCTCAGGCTATTCTCGACGGGGGTTCCGCTCAGTGCCAATCGAAAATCGGCTTTTAGACTCACCACTGCCTGTGCGCGTTGCGTTTGGGCATTCTTAATCGCCTGTGCTTCATCCAATACCACACTGTGCCAATGCTGTGAGGCAAATGCGTCGATATCTTGTTGCAGCATGCCGTAGCTGACGACAACCACATCAAATTCGCCCAGATTGTCTAATTTGCGATTATGACGATATTCGCGGATCTGGAGGGTGGGGGCGAACGTGGCGCTTTCATTGAGCCAGTTGTGTGTAATGGATGTGGGTGTGACGATCAACTGTGGACCAGCGGGCGCACGTTCAACCAGCAGTGCCAAAGACTGCAAAGTTTTACCCAGCCCCATATCGTCCGCCAGACAGGCGCCAACACCCCACTGCGCTAATCGCGCAAGCCAGGTAAAGCCTTCCAGCTGATAGTCGCGGAGTTCTGCTTTAAGCGTAGAAGGAAGCTTGGGATGATAGTGCTCTCGCGTTTCAAGCTCGTGCAATTTTTGCTGCCAGTCTGCATCACCCACCAGGTCGCCCGCTTCATCTGCCAATGTTTTGATAAACGGCAGCGTAAGCATATTGAGAGTGAGTGACTCACCTTCATGCCCACTCATCAGGGCGATTTGTTGCAGTCGTTGACGCAATTGATGGTCGAGCGCCAACCATTCCTGATCGCTTAGTTGAATGAAACGGCCATGACTTTGCTGCATCAGTGTCAGTAACTCACGCAGTTCGATAACCTTGCCATTATCCAGCTTAAGCTCACCGCCCAAAGCAAACCACTCACCCTGGCGCGTAATGTTGAATTTCACTTCGCGCATGCTGCGTTTGGCACCGATGCGGAATCGTTCGCCTTCAGGCCAGATGCACTCAACCAAGGTACTGTTAACACTGCGCAGTTGAGTCAGTACTTCCAAGGCATCCTGAACATTATCCAGTTGCCATTCAGCATTCTCTTGTTCCGTTTCCGCCAGCAGCGGACAGGCCTGGATAACATGCTGTACGTTATTCTTTTCGCGAGCTAAATCGCGACGGGTTTGCACGGCTTGCCCACTCTGCTCACCGTTAACAATTTCATTGCCGCGGCCCGGTCCCAGCCAGGCGCCAGTGGCAATGGGGCGCACTAACAGCTGCACGCGCAGTCCTTCACCAATCGGCAATAGCTGTGCATAGATTTTCTCATCTGCATCAACGTGAGGAATATGAGCCATTAATTCGGGCAGGTTAGCTTGCACCGGCAACAGTGGTGCAATAGCGGAAACCGCTTTTAAAACCTGGTCGCGCGCTGAGGACGGCATAAATAAGGTATCACCGATGATGGCGGCGATTTTTTGGTGTGCTTCGCTTACCGGATAGGCCACTATTCTGGTGGGCGTTTCATTAACGATGACAATTTTGTCGCTGGCATCAAAGGCAGGACTGAGTTTTAAGCTGAGGCGGTCATCTTTCTCCTGCAGCTCCAGTATAATTTCACCCTTTTCGATATCGATACGGATATCGGGTGCATCATGCCAGAACACCGCGGGATGACCTGCCAGCAGAGGTAACGCTTTTTCCGCATTCACTTCGTACCGTTCACTACCGTAATAGCCATGACCATAAACACCCTGTATGTGTTCACACGCCTGGCGGTCCTGCGGCAATAACCAATCTAACTCGTCAGTGTTAAAGCGAAGACGTTTAAGCGCCAGCGCTCGTCCTTTGGTCCATCCCTGCTTGTTGCGCTTTTGCTCCAGGGGAACCATTTCGACGCCATGATGTGAGCGCGTAATAAACCAGGCCAGACGCGAGGTGCTCTCACTCGTGTTAGGCGCAAGTTGAGTCAGCGCCTCCAAAGCAAATTCCCAGTTAGATTTACGCTGCCAGAGTTGGCTCAGCGAAACACGCCCCCTTAATGGGGTGGGCGCATCCTCATTGAATTGCAGGTGTAACAACGTTCGGATTTCATACGCGGCTAAACGGTATCCGCGCTTATCAAGTTGAGAGACAAAAGCCTGTAATCGCGCACGATGTTGCTGCTGCTGCGGCGTGTCACCCAGCCAGAACAAGATCAGAGACTGAAAAAGCCCAGGCATGCCGCGTAATGGCTGCTCGATGTACTTTAACTGTCGGAGATAGGGGTCAGTGCGGTAACGCTCCTCAAACAGTCCTTGGATCATCCACCATGCGACGTCTTGCGTGGCCAATCTGGCTTGTTCGCCGACGTCCTGCAAAGCTTTTAACGCTTTTGTATCAGGGTTGCTCAGCAGGGTGATGGCGGCCATCACCGCTTTCTGGGGAGGGAAATCGAGTTTGCGCTTACCGGACAGTTTACGCATTTGGCTGGCAAGGGCTCGATAGTGTTTGAGTGCCAGATCGCGTTCATCTGCAAACAGTTCGAGCCATCCCACCAGATAAACAGACAGCTCTTCACCCTGATATTTTTCTAACCAGCTCCGTTCATCACGCCACAAGGCTTGCAGCGCAATTGCGCCTGCAATCCCGGGGAGAGTTTCATCCTGCTCACAGGCGAACTGCCAGAGTGCATCACACTCGCTGAACTGGTAGCTGGCCTCATTCAATGCAGATGACAACAACTCAATTTGTATTTCTTTATTAAGCAGAAGAAAGGCTTCTTTACCTGCATCATCAGCAACCAGTTTCATTGCAGGGTGATCTTTAAGACGGAAATCTTTGCCAGACATCCAGCGCGACAGATTCATGGAGAGCTGGAATTCCAGCCCTGCCAGGCACGACATCCATGTCAGTGTTCGCGCGATATTGGATGATTTAGCGCCCATATGGCGGGCTTGATCGAGAACCGAGAGCATGAGTTCTGGCTGCTTTAACAGCAAAAGCTGGAGGCTATTTTCATGACTGGGAGTCAGTTGCCAGCGGCTTTCCACTTTTTCAATCCAGTCAGAATCTTGCAAAGATTGAAGCGCACTCTCAATCTCTGACTGATTGATTCTCGGCCCGGGCTGATTCAGCTTGTTAACTGTTTCCATCAAGGCCGTTTTGGAGAGTGATCCCATAACGGCTAACTGATAGAGCATGATCATATGGTGAGAGGGTAATCCTACTAAAGATTTAACCTGGCGTGAAAGATTGCTATCTGAAGTCATGTCCCTGTCCATAAAGTCATATGCGGAAGAAGAATTGGCTCCTGCAATGTTATACGGACTGACTTTATGAAGCCAAACACAAGAAAGCTACAAAGCGATAGATTGTTGATCTTCAGGCGGGGAGGAGAGGTTTCGAGAATATCTGAGCAGTTACCAGGGTGACCATTAGGCCGCCCCGGGATAAAGCTTTAAGCGCGCTTTGGTTCACCGCGCACCGGGCGATCGCCCGCAACGAAGTAATCCGCTTCACTGCGCGGCAATGGCTGGCGACCGCGAATGTTATCTGCGATCTTTTCGCCAATCATAATGGTGGTGGCATTCAGGTTGCCGGTAATGATCAACGGCATGATCGAGGCATCCACCACGCGCAGTGCTTGTAGCCCGTGAACGCGCCCCTCACCATCGACGACTGCCATCTCGTCACTGCCCATTTTACAGGTACCGCACGGGTGATAGGCGGTCTCCGCATGGTTACGCACAAACTCATCCAGTTGTTCATCCGTCTGGCAATCGAGTCCTGGGCTGATTTCCGCGCCACGGTATTTATCCAGCGCGGGCTGATTGATGATCTGTCGGGTGATGCGAATCGCATCACGGAACTCATGCCAGTCCTGCTCATGCGCCATGTAGTTAAACAAAATGGCCGGATCGCGGCGGGGATCGCGCGATTTAATGCGCACATGACCGCGGCTCGGTGAACGCATCGAACCCACGTGACACTGGAAACCATGCGCCTCGACGGCGTTGGAACCGTTATAGTTAATCGCCACAGGCAAGAAGTGATACTGAATATTCGGCCAGGTAAACTCTTCACGGCTGCGGATAAAACCGCCGCCTTCGAATTGGTTACTGGCACCGATACCCGTACCGTTAAACAACCACTCGGCACCGATTTTCGGTTGGTTGTACCATTTCAGCGCAGGATAGAGCGAAACCGGCTCTTTGCACTCATATTGCAGGTACATCTCAAGGTGATCCTGCAAGTTTTCACCCACGCCCGGCAAATCATGTACCACTGGGATATCAAAATTTTCTAACAACGCGGCTGAACCGACACCCGAACGCTGCAGAATTTGCGGTGAAGCGATCGCCCCCGCGCACAGCAACACTTCACGACGCGCATGAACCTGATGCGAGGTATTACTCGAACCCTGTAAATACTGCACACCGACTGCGCGCTTGCCCTCAAACAGGATGCGATCGGTGGTGGCGTGCGTCACAATCTTCAGATTCGGACGCACTTTCGCGGTGTCGAGATAGCCGCGGGCGGTGCTGGAACGGCGACCTTTTGGCGTGACAAAACGATCCATCGGGCCAAAGCCTTCTTGCTGATACCCGTTCAGGTCTTCCGTGCGTGGGTAGCCCGCTTCCACGCCCGCCTCAATCATGGCGGCGAACAGCGGGTTATTATCCGGCTTACAGGTGGTGATACTCACCGGGCCTTCACCCCCGTGGTAATCGTTGGCACCAATATCACGGGTTTCCGATTTACGGTAGTAGGGCAGGCAGTTCAGGTAGCTCCAGCTCTCCAGCCCAGGCTGCTGCGCCCAGTTATCGAGATCCATGGCATTACCGCGGATGTAGCACATACCGTTAATCAGTGATGATCCGCCCAAGCCTTTCCCGCGTCCGCACTCCATGCGGCGGTTGTTCATATGTGGCTCAGGCTCGGTTTCATACGCCCAGTTGTAGCGTTTACCCTGTAGCGGGTATGCCAAAGCTGCAGGCATCTGCGTACGGAAATCGAAGCGGTAGTCAGGACCACCGGCTTCTAATAGCAGCACGTTAACGCTGCTGTCTTCGGTCAGTCTTGTTGCCAAAACGTTCCCTGCGGATCCGGCTCCGATAATGATGTAATCAAATTCCATTAGTCGCTCCTCAGGTTAAAGCTGAATTAAAATACGGACTGAAAACGGGATAACTCGACCTGCACAGATTTCACCTGGGTGTAATTTTGCAGTGTCATCAGGCCATTCTCGCGGCCAATACCCGAATGTTTGTAGCCACCCACCGGCATTTCGGCGGCAGATTCGCCCCAGGTATTGATCCAGCAGATGCCCGCTTCAATCTGGTGGATCACGCGGTGCGCGCGGTTAAGGTCTTGTGTCACCACACCTGCCGCCAGGCCGAAGTCGGTGGCATTGGCTCGACGCACCACTTCTTCTTCGCTTTCGTAAGTCAGAATCGACATTACCGGCCCAAAGATCTCTTCGCGCACAATGGTCATGTCGTCGCGGCAGTCGGTAAATACCGTGGGTTCAACCCAGGCGCCGTTGTCGAAATCAGCGCCACTCAGTCGTTTGCCGCCGCACAGCAGCCGCGCACCTTCGGTGATACCGCTCTCGATGTAGCGCATCACATTATCGCGATGTGGGAAGCTGACCAGCGGACCGAAATTGGTGGCAGGATCGTTAAGATCGCCTGCTTTGATGCGCGCCACGCGCTCGACGATTTTTGCTTCAAACGCGGCCTGGAATTTGGTCGGGATAAACACACGCGTCCCGTTGGTGCAGACCTGGCCGGAGCTGTAGAAGTTGGCCATCATGGCGATATCCGCAGCCAGATCGAGATCGGCATCATCAAAAATAATCAGAGGGGATTTACCGCCCAGTTCCATAGTGACTTCTTTCAAGGTCGAACCGGCTGCGTTCGCCATCACTTTTTTGCCGCTCGCCACGCCGCCAGTAAAGGAGACCTTGTCGATGCCGGGATGGTCAGTCAGCAGCTGTCCGGTGACGGCACCACGGCCATTCAATACGTTGAAGACACCGGCTGGCACACCGGCTTCGGTGTAAATTTCTGCCAGTTTCAATGCGGTCAGTGGGGTCACTTCGCTGGGTTTGAAAATCATCGCGTTTCCGGATGCCAGAGCAGGGGCGGATTTCCACAACGCGATTTGAATCGGGTAGTTCCACGCACCGATACCGGCCACCACACCCAGCGGTTCACGGCGGGTATAGACGAAAGATGTGTCGCGCAGCGGGATTTGTTGACCTTCCAGCGTCGGGATTAAACCTGCGTAATACTCCAGCACGTCGGCACCGGTGACGATGTCGACATATTGGGTTTCGCTCAATGGCTTACCGGTATCCAGGGTTTCGAGGGCGGCGAGTTCGTCATTGCGCTCACGCAGGATATCCACTGCACGACGCAGAATGCGCGAGCGTTCCATTGAAGTCATCGCCGCCCAGATTTTCTGGCCTTTTTGCGCCGCCACGACGGCACGATCGACATCAGCGCGTTCCGCTTCATGCACGTCGGCCAGCACTTCACCATTGGCAGGGTTGATGGTCTGGAATGTGTTGCCTGCAGCTGCAGGGACCAGTGCGCCATCAATGTACAGGTGTTGCTCGTTGAATCGGGACATGATTTCTCCTTCCTCAGTGATTCTATTTGCCAGCTAACTGCTGGCTGATGAATTGGGTGGTAAGCGTACGGGCAATGCCCAAATCAAAGGGTTTGCCGCTCAGTGCTGCGCGTAGCCAGAGTCCGTCGATTAACGATGCCAGCCCATGGGCCGCCAAACGTGCTTGCTCACGTGGTAGTTCACGGCGAAATTCAGCCGCCAGCGTGGAGAATAAGCGGCGGCTGCTAACGCGTTCCAGACGCCCCAACTGCGGTTGGTGCATGCTGCTGGCCCAGAAATCCAGCCAGGCTTTCATGGCTGCACTGTGAACCTGGGTGTCATCAAAGTTGCCTTCCACAATCGCCAGCAGCCGCGCTTCGGTGCTGGCCTGTGCCAGTGGTTTTAATCTGGCGGCGACCGCGTCACGCAGTTGACGCGTGACATCACGCATGGTGGCCTCCAGCAAACCGTTCTTGTCTTTGAAGTAGTGACTGATGATGCCCGTCGAGACGCCAGCACGACGTGCAATCTGCGCGATAGTTGCATCGTTGATTCCCATTTCGTTAATGGTATCGAGGGTTGCATCAATCAGTTGCCGACGACGAATCGGCTGCATTCCCACCTTTGGCATGACTCCAGCTCCACCACAATGTAAGGGCACCATTAAAACTTTTTTTGATTGCACGTTCAATATAAAAAAGAATTTTGTTAGGATGCTGTGCTTCGATTGTTACAAAAACGCAGCGGTGAACCGGGCTATGCGGGGCATCGAAACCGAGGGAGGGAAGACGGGGGAGTTAAAAACAACAAGGCCAGGTGAACTGGTCATGATAATTAATTGATTTATTACAGGAAATTAACCAGAGGTAACCGATGATTAATCCACCTGCCAGTGAAAAAGACAGAATCAATCCTGTGGTGTTCTATACCTCAGCCGGACTGATTCTGACATTTTCACTTGTCACGATTTTTTACAGCGAGTTAGCAGCCAGCTGGATCCAGACCACCGTAAATTGGGTGACGTCGACTTTTGGCTGGTACTACATGCTCGCCGCCACACTTTACATTGTGTTTGTGGTGTACATGGCGTGCTCGCGTTACGGCGCGATTAAACTCGGGCCAGAGCAGTCCAAACCGGAATTCAGCTTATTAAGCTGGTCAGCGATGCTGTTCGCTGCAGGGATAGGCATCGACCTGATGTTCTTCTCGGTGGCGGAACCCGTCACGCAATATATGCAGCCACCGGAAGGGGCCGGGCAAACCATGGAGGCGGCGCGTCAGGCGATGGTGTGGACGCTGTTCCACTATGGCGTAACCGGCTGGTCAATGTATGCGCTGATGGGCATCGCGCTCGGCTATTTTAGTTACCGCTATAACCTGCCGCTCACCATTCGTTCTGCGCTCTATCCGATCTTTGGCAAACGCATCAATGGGCCGATTGGTCATACCGTGGATATCGCTGCTGTGGTCGGTACCATCTTCGGTATCGCCACCACGTTAGGGATTGGTGTGGTTCAGCTCAATTACGGCCTCAATGTGCTGTTTGACATCCCAGAAGGCTTTACCGCTCAGGCGGCGCTGATTGTGCTGTCGGTGATTATCGCCACCATTTCCGTGACCTCGGGCGTGGATAAAGGCATTCGTATTTTGTCTGAGCTAAATGTCGCGCTGGCGCTGGGCTTGATTCTGTTTGTGCTGTTTATGGGCAAAACCGATTTCTTGCTGAATGCTTTGGTGTTGAACGTGGGCGATTACATTAACCGCTTTATGGGCATGACGCTAAATACCTTCGCCTTTGATCAGCCCAAAGAGTGGATGAACAGCTGGACGCTATTCTTCTGGGCATGGTGGGTAGCCTGGTCGCCGTTTGTCGGTTTGTTCCTGGCGCGTATTTCACGCGGGCGCACCATTCGTGAGTTTGTACTCGGCACGCTGATTATTCCTTTCACCTTTACCCTGTTGTGGCTGTCGGTGTTCGGTAACGCGGCCTTGTATGAAATCATTCATGGCGACGCCGGTTTCGCCCAGGAAGTGATGGCGCATGCTGAACGCGGTTTCTACAGTCTACTGGCGCAGTATCCAGCCTTTAAGTTTAGTGCTTCGGTTGCCACTATCACTGGCATGCTGTTTTACGTGACCTCAGCGGATTCCGGTTCGTTGGTGTTGGGCAACTTCACCTCAAAACTGAAAGACATTAACAGCGATGCGCCAAACTGGTTGCGTATTTTCTGGTCGGTGGCGATTGGCGTGCTGACGATGGGGATGCTGATGACCAATGGTATTTCTGCCTTGCAGAATGCCACGGTGATTATGGGCCTGCCGTTCAGTTTTGTGATTTTCTTCGTAATGGCGGGATTGTATAAATCGCTGAAAGTCGAAGATCACCGTCGCGCCAGCGCCAGCCGTGAGACCGCGCCTTATATTCCGGCCAGCAACGATCGCTTGAGCTGGAAAAAACGTCTGTCACGCTTGATGAATTATCCAGGTACGCGCTACACCCAGCAGATGATGGAGACAGTGCTGTTCCCGGCGATGCAGGATGTGGCGAAAGAGCTGGAGTTGCGTGGAGGACGGGTGTCTCTGGAGCGCGTTGAGCCAGAAGAGGGGCAACCGCTGGGGCATTTGGATCTGCGTGTGCTGTTAGGCGAAGAGCAAGATTTCGTGTATCAGATTTGGCCACAGCAGTATTCGGTGCCGGGCTTTACCTATCGCGCCCGCAGCGGTAAATCGACCTATTACCGGCTGGAGACCTTCCTGCTGGAGGGGAGCCAGGGTAACGATTTGATGGATTACAATAAGGAACAGGTGATTATTGATATCCTCGATCAGTATGAACGCCACCTTAACTTTATCCATCTACATCGTGAAGCCCCGGGGAGTAGTATTACGTTTCCGAGCGTGTAGTGATTAAGTAGGGGTGATGAAGCGGCTAGTCAAGTAACTGATGCAGGCGCCGGCTGGCGCTGCACAGGGGCTGGCGGTCCTCACGCCGCTGACGCGGTACCTTCACTTCATTCGTCTGCCTTACGGACCGGTGCCGATGGAACATCCATGTTCCAGCGCCACCTTTCGCCCGCGTCCTGCGGGCTCTCCTGGCATACTCTCTCCGCTCAGCGCTGCGGATGCCTGCCCCTGTGCAGCCCCAGCCGGCTTGTCAACCTGAGTGCTTGGGGTTAAAAAGGGCAATGGTGACCAGTAAAAATCCTGCTGACCAGCATTAGCGCCTGTTCCTGATATTTTCTGCAACCTTCAGATTGCCAGCTACACTTTCAGGCTGTTCTGAAGGGGATGTAAGATGAAATTAGGGTTTGCGTGCAAGTTCTTAGATGCACAGGCTAAGCAGCCATTTCCGTTTAAAACCACCACGCGCACGCGTTTTCTCAGCCTGGATCGTGCGGCGCAGGCCAGTTTGCTCTCTCAACTGGCCACTCTAAATATTGAAAACCAATTTCGGATGCTGGAACAGTTGGCATCGTTGCCAGACGCGTTGCGCATGATGCGTATTGGCAGCGATCTGTTGCCGCTGTATACCGTGCCCGAAGCCACGGCGATTTATGCAGAATTAATGCCTGACTTGCTGCCGCTGCTGGCGCGCTGCGGCGAGTTTGCCCGCGCGAACAATATCCGGCTCTCTTTCCATCCCGGCCAATATTCGGTGCTTGCTTCAGACAATGAAGGGGTCGTGGACCGGGCGATTGAGGATGTGGAGTATCATGCCAGCTGTGCCGTCGCAATGGGTTATGGCCGCCAGTTCCAGGATTTCAAAATCAACATTCATATGAATGGCAAGAAGGGCATTGAGGGGTTTCGCGCCGCATTTCTGCGGCTCTCTCCTGAAGCACGCAATATGCTGACGGTCGAGAATGACGAGATCTCCTGCTCAATTGACGATGTGCTGCAAGCCCGCGATCTGTGCCCGGTGGTGCTAGATATTCATCACCATTGGGTGAAGGAGAATCACTATATCCAGGCGGACGATGCGCGTGTTCCGTTGATCATCGAATCCTGGCGAGGCGTGCGGCCAGTGCTGCATTATTCGATTGCTCAGGAAGGGCTTATCCCAGAAGAGGGTTTTCCTGACCAGCATGATTTAGCCGTCAGCAAATCTAAATTACGCGCTCATGCGGATTATTATTTCAATCAAACGCTGAATGACTGGGCGTTGTCATTCCAGGATTTCGACATTATGTGTGAGGTGAAAATGAAGAACCTGGCCCGCGATCGTTTATATTATTATGGATTGTCACGCGGAAACGAATAACAAGAAAGGGTAAATCCGCGAATGGATTTACCCGCAGTCATTATTTTCTTGCTGCGACCATGCCTTGCTGCGTGGCCTCAATAGCGATTCTGTAGCCCTCGGCCGTAGCTTTATCGGTCATTGTTTTTGCGGCTTCTTGATGATCTTTTACTGCTTTAACCAACTGAGGTTCCATCTGCTTATCCATGCCGTTGATGGTCCAGTTCGCGCCTTTATAACAGCTAAAGCTGATCACCTTACGATAATCTTTTTCATTGTAGCCTGCTTCTTCAAATGACATTTCGTAACCCAAAATCTGTTTTGTCATTTTATGAAATTTATCAACGGCTTCCTGTGGCGCCGTGATGTCACAGGTTTGCTGAACTTTCTTGCTAAAGGAACTACGGTCAATTTTTGCGTCGCTCAGCATCTTCTTACGCGCTTCAATATTTTTATGGGCATCTTGCGTAAACTGATTGTCAGGTTTTCCTGTCAGAGTGATTTCAGCGTGAGCTGTAGTGGCAAGGAATAGGGCAGCGAATACAATCGGTAATTTCATGGTGACTCCTGTCATAGTGATGAAAATATTAATTGCTATGGATGATAAGTGGTGAAAATAATCACCAAGACACGGAGGTTTACCGATGTCGTAATATCATCGCTGGGAATGTTATATAAATAAAAAACAGGAATCAATGAATATGGGGCAGAATATTCTGCCCCATAAATAACGGAACGAAATATTAAGGGGAGGTGACGATAATCGCCACGCGGCGGTTTTGAGCACGTCCTTGCGCCGTGTTGTTGCTGGCAATCGGGGCGGTCATCCCCAGGCCACGTGTGGTGATATTGGTACGTGGTACGGCGGCACCCTGCGCCCATTGCGCCGCAACGGCGTTGGCGCGCTTAAGGGACAGTTGCTGGTTGTAATCTGCTTTGCCGTAGTTATCGGTATGCCCATCAATACGTACATGCTGAATACCTGTATCAGACAGTTTTTTCGCCATGGCCGCAATGGTGGTTTGGCTGCCAGGCGTCAACTGAGACTCATTGACGCCAAATAAAATCTTCTCTGATAAGCCCAGGCCCCAGCCTTCACTGTTTTCAGTAAAGCCTTCACTTTGCATTGCCGCGATTTGAGCCGCTGTAAAACGGCCAGGTGACTGACAGCCGACGATGGACATAATACAAACCAGCAGAAAGAGTTTTATCTTCATATCCGTACCTTATTGATCCCTTTGTTTTTGTACATATTCATGTCTGCACGTTCAAGAATTGATTCCACGGTATCGCCATGTTGTGACCAGGCGTAGCCAATGGTGACAGAGGTGGTAATCGGCGTGCCTTCCGCAATCATGATCTTCTGCGCGATAGAGCTGCGAATCTCCTCGGTGAGCAGTTGCAACTGAGATTCGGTGGCACGACTGGTGATCAGCATGGCAAATTCATCACCCCCCAGTCGGGCGACCAGATCCTGTTTATAGGCCAATGATGCCAGACGCGAGCCGATGGCGCGCAGCACTTCATCTCCAGCGGCATGTCCCCAGTTGTCGTTAATGCTTTTAAAGCGGTCACCGTCGAGGAACAGCAAAACAAACTGCTCTTGCGCCAGCTGTTTATCCAGCAGCGAGGTCAGTTGAGCAACAAAAGCCGCACGGTTGGCTAAACCGGTCAGGGGGTCTTCTAAGGCTTTGGCTGCCAGCGAGCGGTTATCTCGCAGCAGTGAGGCTTGTAATGACTGCATCTCTGCCAGCAGCGAATTCAGGTCTTCCGAGAACAGCTGGAATTCTTTCGTCCGGCTTTCTGGGATGCGTAATGAAAAATCACCAGAGCGGATAACGTAATGAATTGAACTGGTGATATTGCGCAGCGACACCAGAATACCGCGATGCAAAAAGGCACTCAGCAGTGAGGCGACGACCAGCACGCAGATCATACCGCTGGTTAGAATCATCACCGAATAGCGAATAAAATCGGCGGCCCCGGTCACCGTGCCAACCAGCGTCAGAGTACCGACCACATTCTCAGAATGATTGATATTCACACTGATCGGGCGGGCATAGATCCATTCACGCAGGAAGTTCTGATACCAGCCGCTTTGCTGCTGCTGATCTTGCCAGTTCACCAAAACCGTTTGATCATCGGTGACCAGTTTTGCTGAGGCGAACATACCTTCATTGCCTAACGTGGCAATTTTTTTGTGCGCGTCATAGCTGTCTTCAAATACGGTGGCGGCGGTCAAACTGTTACTTAGCGTAGCGGCAATCAGCTCCAGATTTCTTTTTTCATAGCGTTTAATGAACAGCAACGACGTGGAAGAGAGCAGCAGCCAGCACAGCAGTAAAATAACAGCCGAGTTAATGATGCTGATTTTGCGCAGCTTGATGCGGATAGATGATTTCTCGTTTTTATTTTTTTCAAATTTCATCTTATTGGCTTCCTTTGCGCGACAGCAACAACACATCCGGGCTGACTCGCACGCCGCTGCGGCTCAGCGAGTCAAGGTTGACGGAAAACATGGGATGATCGGCATTGAAGATTAAACAGAAAGCGGCACCGACGGCGCAATCTGGGTTGTTTTCAGCCAGCGACAGCACCGCTTTACCGGGCTCCATGGCCAGCAATTCCGTCTGCTGCTGCGGGGTCTGGTCGCCAAAATAAATAGCATCGCAACGATTACTGGCTAACTCATTGTCACTGTTGAGGTAAATGACACTAAACGGCAGCGAGGTTGCCGTTGGGCTGGCGGGAAAGTTGAGGTGCCGTGCAGAGGAGAACACACAAAGTTGTGGCGCACCGTGCAGCGATGGCCAGCGGGTAAAACTGATAATACCGCTGACAATTCGATTGGCTTTATCATCTTTTCCCGCGGCAAGAGCAGGGGAAGAGAACGAAAACAGCAGAAACGCAACAGCAGCCATCAGGGCAAGCGCCACTTTAAGCTGGGCAAAAAGCAGAAATAGAACTTCACGTAAGTGAAGACGTGGATCAGAACGTAACATGCCGCAATTCCGCTGGATTAATCGCGGAAATAGTACCATCGGCTTTTACGAAAGAGTACAGCTGTTCGCTGTCAGATGAGTCTTATCTTTTAACTCAGTTGGATAATTAGAACCATTTATTAATAGAGATCATGGCTTATTGAATTAAAGTGCAGGGCGCAGCAAGCTGCGCCACAAAAACGAATTAATCACCTAAGTCACTGCCGTTACTGGCGATGACTTTCTTGTACCACCAAAAAGATTTTTTTCGCGAGCGAGCCAGCGTGCCGTTACCCTGGTCATCGCGATCGACATAGACAAACCCGTAGCGCTTGCTCATTTCACCGGTTGAGGCGGCCACCAGGTCGATGCATCCCCATGTGGTATAACCGATGACCGGAATACCATCCGCAATCGCTTCGCCCATGGCGTGAATATGCTGGCGCAAATAACTGATGCGGTAATCGTCGTGAATTTCACCGTTTTCATCTGGTTCGTCGCGTGCACCCAGCCCGTTTTCCACCAAAAACAGCGGTTTTTGGTAGCGGTCATACATCATATTCATGGTGATGCGCAGACCTAAGGGATCGATACCCCAGCCCCACGCGCTGCGTTCGACATGAGGATTGGTCAAGGACTTCACGACGTTAGCGGCGCTGCTGTTTTTCTCATTCATATCCGCTGAGGCACAGCGCGACGCATAATAACTGAATGAGACAAAATCAACGGTATGGCGCAGGATCTCGGCATCGCCATCATGCCATTTAATTTCAATGCCTTTTTCACGGAACACGCGTGCAGCATAAGAGGGATAAGCGCCGCGAGCTTGCACATCGATAAAGAACAGGTTTTCGCGATCCTTCTCCAGTGCCGCCCAGACATCTTCCGGTTTGCAGGACCACGGATAGAAGTTACCGCCCGCCAGCATGCAACCCACTTGGTTTTCTGGATTGATCTCATGCGCGATTTTGGTGACCAGTGCGCTGGCCACCAGCTCATGATGAGCTGCCTGGTATTTCACCTGCTCTGGATTATCATCTGGTCCGAATACCAGCCCCGCCCCCGAGAAAGGGCTGTGCAACAGAATGTTGATCTCATTGAAGGTCAGCCAGTATTTCACCAGCCCGTTGAATGCCTCAAAGCAGGTTTTGGCGTAACGCGCGAAGAACTCAATCATCTTGCGGTTGCGCCAGGAACCATACTCGGTGACCAGATGCATCGGCACATCGAAATGACACAAAGTCACCAGTGGCGTGATGCCATATTTCTGGCACTCTTCAAACAGGCTGCGATAGAAAGCAATACCTTCCTCATTGGGCGTCAGTTCATCGCCATTCGGGTAAATACGGCTCCAGGCGATAGAGGTGCGGAACACGGTAAATCCCATTTCCGCCATCAACGCGATGTCATCTTTGTAGCGATGATAGAAATCGATGGCATCATGGCTGGGATAATACTCGTCTTCACGTAATGCAAAACGCGGTTCCAGCCCCAGTTTAACCGGCATGCGGTTTGCTCCGTGCGGGATCATGTCCACCGTCGTCAAACCCTTACCGCCTGCCAGATAGCTCCCCTCTGACTGATTGGCGGCTAACGCGCCGCCCCACAAAAATCCCGCAGGAAATGTCACTTCAGACATAAAAAACCTCAATTTATCAATTAGCGCTTACGGCTTTGGTTGCTTCTGCAGCCGGTTGGGTCGGGACCGATTCACTGACCGGAATATCTTCAAACCCGAGAATCAGGGTCAACACAAAAGAGAGCACCACCGACAGCACCATCACGCCGCCCACCCAGACGATGCTCATGGGGTTGGTCGGATCAAAAAACTGCACGCTGGTGAACAGACCCGGTGAGGCCATGGAATGGCTGGCGAGTCCGCCAATGCCGGCGACGGCACCACAAATAAAGCCGCTGATTAAACAAGCGATCAGCGGACGTTTCAAACGCACCGCCACACCATAGAGCGCGGGTTCGGAAATCCCCGCGACAATGGCCGAAGCCGCGGCGGCGAAGGCGGTTTGGCGCAGTTCAGGGTTTTTGGTTTTGAACGCCACAGCCAGAGACGATCCGCCTAAGGACAAATTGGCACCGATTTCAGACGGCATCACCATACCTTCTTTGCCGGTTTCAGCGATGGTTTGAATGATGGTCGGTGTAAAGACGCGGTGCATCCCGGTCATCACCAGCAGTGGCCACAGTGCGCCCATAATCGCCACGGACAGCCAGCCAAGGTAACCGTGGATGGTGTAGACCAACGCAGAAATCCCGCTACCGATCCAGATACCAATCGGCCCAATGAGCACAATGGCGATAGGCGCAGCAATCAATACGATCAGCATTGGTTTCAGGAAGTTTTTGGTGACTGCTGGAGTAAAACGATCAACCCAATATTCGATGTGAGACAGAATCCACGTCATCACCAACGCAGGAATAACGGTGTAGGTGTATTTCACCGCCGTGACGGGAATATAGGCGAACTCTACAGCCTGGCCTTGCGCCGCTTTTACCATGAGATCAACAAAATTGGGATGCACCAGCACGCCCGCAATGGCAATGGCTAGTGACATGTTGGTTTTGAATTTCAACGCCGCTGATGCCGCAACCATGATGGGCAGGAAGAAGAATGCGCCGTCGCCGATCACATTCAGTATCACCAACGTGGACGATCCTTTCGGCAGTACGCCACTCATTTCCAGCACCATCGCCAACAATTTCACCATCGACCCACCAATGATGGCAGGGATCAGCGGTGACATGGTGCCGACCAACGCATCCAGAATACCGGCGCCAATCGATCGCAGCGTGATTTTACGTTTTACCGCAGTAGCAGGGCTGCCATCAGGCGTGCCCAGCTTCAGCACCTCTTGATAGGCGAGGTTAACGTTGTTGCCGATGATCACCTGGCACTGTGTATCGGTGTGCACTACGCCCATCACACCAGGAGTGGCCTTGAGGGCGGCGTTATCGGTTAGCGCACTGTCTTTTAACACGAAGCGCAGGCGCGTCATGCAATGAGTGACGGCTTCAATATTGGAAAACCCGCCGAGTGCAGCCACGATGGCGCGCGATACTTCAGCATAATTTTTAGCCATGGATGTTGGATCTCTATTTTTTAGTAGGGGTACAAACGTCAATGTGAGACTTGTGAGAAACCGGTTTCACAAAATCATGAATAGCTACTTCAATTCAGGCAAGAGATTTAATGGCTGATGTTAATAAGTGTGAAGTCGATCGTTTTCTTAACGCGCGTGCTGGCAAGGTTTTTTGGATAAAAACTCCCGCACTATTCGCCGCTTAGGTACACTGCGGCAATGCAGGCATTAATAAGAGTGAAAAATGGCAACCATCATTGAGGTGGCAAAAGTTGCGGGTGTGTCCAAAGCCACGGTCTCACGTGTTCTTTCAGGCAACGGTTATGTCAGCGAAGAGAAGCGCGAAAAGGTGTTTCAGGCCATCACTGAGACCGGTTTTCGCCCCAATCTGCTGGCGCGCAACCTGGCGACCAAATCAACCCAGACGATTGGTCTGGTTATCACCAATACCCTTTACAGCGGCAGCTATTTTACTGAATTGATGCAACATTCGGCACGCTTAATGGAGCAACAGGGGCGGCAACTGTTACTGGTGGATGGCAAGCACAGCGCAGAGGAAGAGCGGGCGGCGATTCAGTTTCTGCTCGACCTGCGTTGTGATGGCGTGATCATCTATCCACGTTTTCTCACCATCGAAGAGATGGATGAGATTATTGATCAGCACAAGCATCCCATTCTGGTGATTAACCGCCGTTTACGTCAGCATGACAGCTACTGTATTTATTCAGACCAGCAGCAGACCTGTGCGGATGCGGTAGAACAACTAATCGCACTGGGGCACCGTGACATTGCTTTTGTAACCGGTTCACTGGATTCACCCACCGGACGTGAACGACTGGCGGGATATAAATCGGCACTGGCCAAGCATCAGATTGCGCTGCAGGACGCGTTGATTATTGAGGGAAAATGGCAGGCGCAAAATGGGGTGACGGCCGTTGAGACCCTGCTGGCGCAGGGGAAATCCTTCAGCGCACTGGTTGCCAGTAACGATGAGATGGCAGTCGGCGCGCTGAAAGCGCTGGCTGCGCATCACATTGCGGTACCCGCTCAGGTTTCAGTATTGGGTTTTGATGATATTCCACTGGCTCCGTTTACCATCCCGTCACTCTCTAGCGTCAAAATGCCGGTCACCGACATGATTCAGGAAACGCTGGAACGGCTGATCTCGATGCTGGATGGTGGCGAAATGCGCAATCGTAAAACCTTTTCCGGGGAACTGGTGCGTAGAGAGTCGATTGGACCTGTGCCTGCTTTTAAAGATGGCGGCTCTAAGCAATTACGATAAAGGAATATAACGCTGCTAAACAATAGGTTAACGAATTTTATCGATATATACTCGAAAATATAGCGCTAGCATATCGCGCCGAACCTTTCGTTAGCCATCCTGGAAAAGTCATGTTTATCAAGCGTCTCACCCTGGTGAAAACGGGTTTCACCAGTGCCATGTTATTGTCTGCTGCTCCGCTGTTTGCCACCACTGAGCAACCCGCATTGAACGTTACCGCCTCAACCAACCAGCTCCATGCTGAAACTGAGAAACAGGCAACTCTCGGCAATCTTGGTAAACAGCAAGTCCGTAATACACCCTGGTCAGTACAAACTGTTTCACCACAACTAATGAAGCGTCAGCAACTGAAAAGTGTCAGCGACCTGTATCGCTATATGCCCTCGGTGCAAGGGGATGGTGCGCGCCCGCAAACCCGCGGCATGCAGGGCAGCGTGGTGCAGAACAGCATGATAGATGGGTTGAATGTGGTATCCACCACGGATTACGCCGCTGAGCAGTTTGACCACATCGAAGTCCTGAATGGCCTGGCAGGCTCGCTGTATGGACCCGCCAACCCTGCGGGCCTGTTCAATTTTGTCAGTAAGCGCGGAAGCGACACTCCCCAACACAGTATCACCGTAGGGGCGGGTACAGGTCTTAGCCATCAAGTAGCGGGGGATTTCAGCGGCCCTTTGGATAGCAACGATCGGCTGCGTTATCGCCTTAATGTGCTGGATGATGAGGGTCAGGGCTATGTGAAAGGCAGTAAAAAACGCCGACAGCTGTTTAGCCTGGCGCTGGATGCCAACCTGACCGACAAAACCGTGCTGGAAACCAATTTCAGCTATTACCATTTTTATGACAAAGGGCTACCGGGGAAATTCGCGTTAGGCAGTGGCTTATCGTTCTCCGCTGCACCAGACCCTAAAAGCGCACACCTTGGTCAATCCTATGCGGGCGATGATAACCACACGCTGACAGCCGGTGTTCATCTCAAGCACGATTTCGATGGTAACTGGCAGGGTGAAATTGGCGTGCTGCGCCAGATTGCCGATCGTGAATCCACGGCCGTCACGAACACTTTTACCGACAGCCGAGGTGATTACACCACGACGACGTCATCGGCCACCGCCAGCCGCTTTACCATCAACAGCTATATGGCCAACTTCAATGGTGAGGTAGATACGGGGTGGATTCATCATCAGATCGCCACCGGCGTGCGCGGTTTTGTCTGGAAGAACTTCAACCCGCGTAATGGCACCACTTCGACGCTGGGCAGTGCTTCGCTGGATAATACGCAGGCGTTTGCGGAGCCGGACTACCCCGATTTTACCGATCGTTATCATTCAGCCACCGCTACCCAGCACGCGTTTTTATTGAGCGATAACCTACAATTCTCGCCGCAGTGGAGCGTCTTGTTAGCAGGCAGCGAAAGCTTATTGAGTTCATCCAATTACAGTAAAACCGGTAGCCGCAGCAGCGACTCTTCGAACAGTGGATCCAGTGGTTCTGCCAGCCTGGTGTATAAGCCGGTTGATCCGCTGACGCTGTATGTCACCTATGCCGATAGCCTGCAACAAGGCGACACGGCACCGGCTACTGCCAACAATGCTGGCGCGATTTTAGCGCCGTACCGCAGCCGCCAACTGGAGGTGGGTAGTAAGGTCGCCATCGATAAACTGTTGCTTACCGCGGCGCTATTTCAAATTAAACGTCCTTTTGCCTACACCAATGCCAGTGGCGATTACGCCATCGATGGTGAACAGCGCAACCGTGGTCTGGAGCTGATGGCCGATGGTGATGTCACCGAACGCTTGCATCTGTTTGGCGGCATGACATGGCTTGATCCGCGCTTACTGGATACGGCCAGCACGCAAACGGATGATAAACAGATTGTCGGGCTGCCGCGTTACACCGCCAGTTTGTTTGCCGCCTATGATTTGCCGATGTTTAGCGGCACCGATATTCACGGTGGAGTGCACTATGTTGGGCGTCGCAGTACTGATAACCAAAATGAGGGTTGGGTGGGCAGCTACACCACGCTCGATGTCGGGACCGCCTACAAAACTCACTTGTTTGATACCGCCACCACCTTCCGACTGGATGTTACTAACCTAACCAATCGTCATTACTGGACCAACATTGTGCCGGGCGGCCTGAATGGTTACAGCGGGTCCGGTTTCGCCAGTGCCTCTTTGGGTGAACCGCGTATGGTGCAGGTTTCAATGCAACTCAACTTCTGACAGGAGAGTTTGATGATGAAAAGTTTGCAATGGGCGCTACCGTTGCTGTTAGTGAGTTCACTGGCTGCTGCACAAACGGTGACAGACGATAGCGGACAGCGCGTGGAGATTAAGCGACCGGCGCAGCATATTGCCGATGCCTGGTTTGCACATCACTCGTTACTGATGACGTTGGGCGCAGGAGACTGCATTGTGGCTACGGTCAACCATCCCGCCGATCGGCCATGGATGTTTAAAGTTCAGCCCTCATTGAACCAGGCCCTGCAAGCACATGGCAAAACCTTTGCCAGTGAAGCCTTGGTGGTGCGCCATGTTGATGCTGTTTTTGTGCCCGCTAACGATCCTGATGCTGAGTCCTATCGTTTGGCGGGTATTCCGGTGCTGGCGATGAACTTTGATGATTTCGATTCCATGAAACGTTCACTGATCACTACCGCAAAAGTGGTGGGCACATCCGCTGCGGCCAGCCGGGCGCAGGCTTACAATCAGTATCTGGATGAGCAAATTGCAACCATTCAGGCTAAAACAGCGGGACTTACTGATGCGCAGCGCCCAAGGGTGCTGCATATTCAATCCCTTCATCCGTTAAAAGTGGATGGGCGCAACACGCTGATTGATACCTGGATTAAGCTGGCCGGTGGTCGTAATGTCGCGAGTGGCATCAATGGAAATATGCAGCCCATTTCACCGGAGGATGTGATCCGCTGGAATCCCGATGTGATTATCATCGGCGCGGGGGCAGGAACGCTGGATGGCTCAGACGATGGGACGTTATTTGCCAGTGTTAGTGCCGTACAACATCACCGTGTGTTGCAGAATCCATCGGGAGTGTTCCCTTGGGATCGTTATGGCACTGAGGTGGCTTTACAGATTCAATGGGCGGCAAAACAGCTACATCCTACGCTGTTTCCCCAGCTTGATATGGTGACCGCCACGCAGGCGTTTTATCGACAGTTTTACGATTACTCACTCAGCGCGAGTGATGCGCAGCGTATTTTGCAGGCATTACCGCCAGAATAAGTATTGATTAGCATTTCTGTTTTATGTTTCATATCAGGCCGGTCATAACTTCGTAAATGGCTGGCCCGTTATGTCAGCGAAATGTTAGATAACCCCCCGTTTGAACTCATCTTTTAATAAAAAACTTAAGGCCAAAATAACCTTATGTATAGAGCGTTTTTTAATTAACCGGGTTGTTATTTATAATTTATTTAATCAGATTAAGTCTTATTGTGATAGGAATTGCTTCAGTGTTAATTTGACTTTACTCACACGGTCATCTTTCCTGAGGGAATTATGCACGCACGTATCAAGCATCTTGATGGAATGCGCGGCTTAGCCATTTTATTGGTCATTGGCTACCATGCCTATGCACGTTGGCCTGAGCTGTTGCCTTATGTTAATCATACCCAACATATTCCCATATTTTCTTTTGGCTGGCTCGGGGTGGAACTATTTTTTATGATCTCCGGGTTTGTCATATTTATGACGCTGGACAAATCAGAGAGCTATATCAGTTTCCTGAAGAAACGCTGGTTGCGCCTGTTTCCGGCAATGTTGATTGCCAGTTTGTTGCTTTTCTTTGCGGGCGGTTTTTACCCTGAATGGTCAGCCATGACGCCACATGTCAAAAACTTACTACCAGGCCTTATCTTCACCAATCCTGAGACGCTAACGCAAATCACCGGCATTGAATTCAAATCCATGGCGGGATCTTTCTGGTCGCTTTACGTTGAGGCGGTATTTTACCTGATTATCGGTTTAATTTATTTTACGCTGGGACGAAAATATTGTTTGCCAGGCTTGCTGGTGCCAATGTTGCTGTTATCAGGTGCGTCCGTTTTAAAGTCGCTGGGACATCCTTTGTTAGTTGATGTGGTGTCTAAATTCGGTTTTATTCATTACGCCTGGTTTATGGTGGGATGTCTGGTATATGAGCGGATGCATGGCAGGGATAAGGCATTCCATTATGCGATTGTGGCGTTTGCGTTACTGATTAACTTCAGTTATTTCATTAAAAATGCTGGCATCATTACTGTCATACCGTTACTGATGGTGATGCTGTTCTTTATTGCCAGTTTTTATTCAAGGATGTTAGAACGCATTTTATCGTTGCGCTTCCTGACAGCCATCGGTTTTGCCAGTTATGCGTTCTATTTAATCCATGAGAATCTGATGATTGCCACACTGATAAAAATCAATGTGCACATTAAAAATGAGTTCGTCATGTTGCTGATGCCGATAGCAGTAGCGACCGTGTTGTATTATATCGCGTGGTTTATCAGTAAATATGCGGAACCTGCACTAAGGAATCTGCTGAAGGGCAAGCGCACGCCAGCCCCAGAGGTCAGTTAACTGGCGACGGCTTTTGGGCCGTCCCCAAAACCTACATGCCGAATATGTAGCGCAGTGCCGTATAGGCCACCATGCCTGCCAACACGGTGGCAAATAAACCACGGGTGATCACCCCCGTGATGGCGGCAATCAGCGCGGCCAGCAGGGATAAACTCAGCCCAGAAGCGGTGAGGGCAGGTTTCTCTACCAATTCGGCGGTGACAATCGCCGCCATAATCGCTGCAGGAATGAAACTCAGCCACTGTTGCGCCAGTGGGGCCAGGCGAAAACGTGAGAGCAGCAGGATCGGGCCAACGCGCATGACCGCCGTGATCAGCGCCGCTATCACAATAGTCAGCAGGACATTTCGTTCCATATTACACACCCTCCTTGTACTTCATGCGTAAAACCAACGTCGCTAAACTGGCGGCAATTGAGGCCGCCACAATCACCACCACACTCAGATCGAGATGCCCGGCCGAGAAAAAGGTCACTAATACCGCCACGACAATCGCCAGCGTCTCAAGCCATTTACGGCGGCTGGCAAACCACGTCATTAATATCAAGCCGATAAACATCGACACCAGGCTGAAGCTTAGACCGGCCATCAGCGACTCGGGCACTGCTGACGCTGCGTAAGCACCGATCACACAGGCAAGAATCCAGTTGAGCCAGGCGGGCAGGTTAAGGCCAAACATCCAGCTAAAGCCGATCTTACCGTGCTGGCTACCATGCTGCACGGCCACACCAAAGGTTTCATCGGTGAGTAACAGGCCGCTGACTACTTTCTGCCAGCCGGTTTGCCCGCGGAAAAAGACGCTAATGGCGGAACTCATCAACAAGTAGCGGAGATTCACCAGCATTACGCTTAACACCACCGAGGTCATTTCCGCTCCGGAGGCCCAGAGTGAATAAAACAAAAACTGCGCCGAACCGGTGTAGAGCAGGGTTGCTAACAGCGCGGTTTGCAGCACAGAAAACCCTGCCAGCGTGCCAATGGCGCCCGCCGCAAAACCGATGCTCAGGTAGCCTGGCACCGTGGGTAAACAGGCGATAAATCCCGCACGAAAGCTCTCCCTTTCGCTGTGCTTTGGCAGGGGCTGACTATTCAACGACATAATTAAGTTCCAAAACCTTCTCAACAGATGCACCAATAATAAGCATGGATGCACAAGGCTATAGTAAAATCCTGCTCCCGGATAAAATCAGCGAAGGATTTGTGATGCAGGAAAAACGTGACGACATCAAACTGTGGCGCGATCGAGGAATGCTCGGTGGAATGGAAATCCTGCGCGCACGCTGTTATGAACACAGTTACCCACCACATTTCCACGACGAATATGTGATTGCCGCGTTTGCACGTGGCGCACAACGCACGCGTATTTGCCGCCAGCAGGGGATTGCGGCTGCCGGCACCGTGATGGTTATCCAGCCGGGAGAAGTGCACACCGGGGAAGCGGTTCAACGTGATGAGGGTTGGGATTATTGTGCCTTCTATCCTTCAGCTTCGCTGGTCAATGAGGTGGCTGAGTCAATCATTGGCGGCACAGGCGAACTCAATTTTGGCGCCGAAGGGATGCGTTATGATCCTGCGCTGGCCCAGCAGATGCTGCAGGCTTCCGCCGTGATGCAACAAAGCCCAGATGCGGTCGAAAAGGAATGTGCGCTTTACCAGATTCTTAATACGTTGATTCGTCAACATGGCGAACGCACCCTAAAAGGCGGGCAAAAAAACGCTTTGCGTGCCGATATCCGTCAGGCGATTGATTTTCTGCACAGCCATTATCACCAGCCTCTTGCTGTGAGTGAGATCGCCGCCGTGGCCGGTTTGAGCGAGTTTCATTTTATGCGCACTTTCCAAAAGCTCACGGGTCTGTCGGTGCATCAATATCTCACCCAAATCCGCCTGGTGCGCGCCAAATGCCTGCTGTCGCTGGGACTGGATGCGGCGCAAACCGCTAACGATGTTGGATTTTTTGATCAGAGCCATTTTATTAAAAAATTCCGCGTACATTTTGGCATTACGCCGGGCGCGTTTGCCGCGGCGTCGATGTAAATGACATCGCCCGATAATATGTAGTTGCATTATAAATGCATGTTATCTGGAGGCGGCTTTGAATCGGTGCTACTTTTATTTCACTTAACTTTTGCGTGGATATCACCGTGGCACTTTCGCTTTGTGATGCATTAGGTTTGCAATACCCGTTAGTACAGGCGCCGATGGCCGGTGTATCAACACCGGAAATGGCAGCCGCCGTGACTGAGGCAGGGGCGCTGGGTTCGATCAGCGTGGGGGCGGCAACGCCTCAACAGGCGGAAGCGATGATCGCCAAAACACAGGCACTGACGCGTGGCGCAATCAACGTTAACGTGTTTTGCCATGCCCCAGTTCAACGCCATGCTGCGCGCGAACAGGCATGGATCGAACGATTCCGCGCATTATTTGCTCGCTATGACGCAGCACTACCGGATGAACTGCAGGAGATTTATCAAACCTTCTTAGGCAATCAAGCGATGTTTGATGTGATTGCAAAGGCAAAGCCCGCCGCAGTCAGCTTTCATTTTGGCCTGCCAGAAGCTGAGGTGATTGAACAGTTTAAACAGCAGGGGATTGTCACGTTCGCTACCGCCACCAGCATTACGGAAGCATTAGCGATTGCTGAACATAAAGTTGATTTTATTGTTGCTCAAGGTATAGAAGCGGGCGGCCATCGTGGGCAATTTGATCCACGGACTTTCGATCCTCAAATGTCGACGTTGACACTCGTGCAGGCCATTCGGCAACACACTGCCCATCCGGTTATTGCTGCAGGCGGAATCATGGATGGCGCTGGCATGGCCGCCATGATGCAGCTGGGCGCGACTGGCGTGCAGATGGGAACGGCTTTTGTATTGTGTCCAGAATCGGCAGCGAATGATGCCTACCGCGCCGCACTCAAGCGGGCGAATGAAACGGCAACGGTGATGACGGCGGCCATCTCGGGCCGTCAGGCGCGCTGCTTGCGCAACGCTTTCTGCCATTTTAGTCAGGATGTCAGATCCGATGAGATCCCCGACTATCCCTTAACCTACTCACTGGGCAAAGCTTTAGCCGCAGCGGCTGCCGCCAAAAATGAACCCGGTTTTGGCGCACAGTGGGCAGGACAGGGCGCGGGGCTGGCGCGAGAGATGCCAGCCGGGCAGCTGGTCCAGACAATAGTGCAAGAGTGGCAGACTCAGAGTAGGGGCCATTAAATTATTGGCAGTACATTGGCTAAACCTGGTACGCATAAATGCGCACCCTACGAAAACCCCGCACTAACTTCGCAGGGTTGCCATTTATGGCGACCAGAAAGCGCAAAATAACCAGTATTACTCCATTTTGACGGCCTAAAATCAGCATTAAACCTTCGCCTCCCGCCGCTGCAATCCCTGTCCCTGATAAAGCCAAATTGTAGTGTTCAATGAAATGTCCACAATCTGTCCAACATTTAGTATTTCGCCCTTCGTTCAATCGTTTTACAACCTTACTCATCGAATAACCAAAAGCCGTCAATAGTGGCGAGGTCGAATAAACGACATCGCGATATTATCGACCATGTGGAGTTTATCAATGAGACTCATTGCCATCACCGCCTGTCCCACAGGCGTCGCGCATACGTATATTGCGGAAGCCAACCTGAAAAAAAGTGCTGCAAAAATGGGTATTGATATTGTGGTGGAAACCCACGGTGCGGTGGAAAGCAAATATCACTTCACAGATGAAGATATTGATAACGCCGACGCGGTATTGATTGCCGCAGATAAAGTCATCGATACAGGCCGTTTTAGTGGCAAACGCATCTTTAAAGTACCGGTCGCTCGGGCAGCAAAAGATGCCACGGGACTATTAAACAGCATTCTGGATGGCGCGCTTCAGCCCGAAGCGCTTGTTGAGCAGAAGCAGAAAAAGGAAACGACCAAAGACACGCCTCCTCTCACTAACGGGAAATCTATTGTCTCCCAACTCTATATTCATCTGATCACCGGGGTAAACCTGATGATCCCCTTTGTGGTGGCAGGCGGTATTCTGATTGCCCTCAGTTTTTCATTTGGGATTACTGCTGCAACGCCAGGCGATGCCAATTTTAGTCCTATCGCCAAAATGCTCTCTGACGTAGGCGGCGGCGCTGCGTTCGCGTTAATGCTGCCAATTCTCTCGCTGGGTATCAGTAAATCTATCAGCGGTAATCTCGGTATTGTCTCCGGTGCAGTGGGTGGCATGCTCGCCGTACACACTGGCGCGGGATTCTTAGGCGCACTGTTCGCCGGTTTCCTCGCCGGGTATATCACTCTGCTGGTGGTGAAATATATCCAGTTACCGCAAGTGCTAGCGGGCTTGAAACCTATTCTGATTGTGCCTTTATTGACGGTGCTACTGACCGGGGCGCTGATGATTCTGGTGATTGGGCAGCCGATAAAAATATTACTGGAAGCACTCACCACCTTTTTACAAAGCATGGGCAATATGAATGCGGCAGTGATGGGGATGATCATTGGCGTCATGGTGGCATTTGATATGGGTGGGCCGCTAAATAAAACCGTCTGCATGTTTGCCATCGGATTAATGTCGACTGGAATATATGAACCCATCGCGGCATGTATGGCTGCGGGCATGGTGCCACCGATCGGTATTGCATTGGCGACAACACTATTTAAACGTAAATTCACCGCACAAGAGCGTGAAACAGGAAAAGTGACCTATGTATTAGGGCTTTCTTTTATCACCGAAGGGGCGATTCCCTATGCCGTCTCCGATCCACTGCGCGTTATTCCTGCTATTTGCGCCGGATCGGGCCTGGCCGGTGCGCTTTCCATGGGACTCGGGTGCGCTTCTCGTGCACCGCACGGTGGCGTCTTCGTCCTGTTTATCCCCAACGTCATTACGCACGTGCTGGCCTATATGTTTGCCATCGCTGCGGGGGCGTTACTCACCGCGGTTATTCTGCGCGTGATAAAAAAAGATGTGACTCAGCCCGAAACAGAAAGTGTGGCGTCGGTGAATCAAACCAACCGCTCTTTCGAGCGGGGTTAAAAATTGAGGGCGAGAATTCGCCCATTAATCTTTATTCTGCCAATGCGTTCAATACCGCTTCAGGCATAGAGGGACGTCCGTTAACCAGGCAAGTCGCGACAAAGGTGGCATCGGCATAAACGTTGCCATCGACTTTGATCTGCTGAACGAAATTCACGCGATTGCGCTTCTCATTTTTTTCCAGCGCGCAGGTCACTTCGACGTTGTCACCTTTGACCAGGCTTTTGCGAAAGCGCAGTGAATACTCCAGCACCATATAGAGTTTTCCCTGTTTAAACTCTTCCTCAATATCAATGCCGAGAGCCTCGCGCAGAAAAGCGTGGCGTGTCCACTCCATATAAAACGGATAGTAGAGGCCATCTACCACGCCCTGAAAATCAATGTGTTTCTCATCGACGTCATAATGTTTAACGAACATTTCTGCTTCCTTATCTGCATGTTACGACGGAAACGTTGTATACCTCATCAAACGGGCGCGGTAAACCCAAATGCTTTCGCAATGTGATTAAATCAAATGTTTTGCGCGTGACAGGTACTCTCGTTCTTCGGATTTTCTAAAGCAGCACCTCGGTTAATGCTGTTTTATCTGTTGCGCCGCGCGCGGTATACCTTGCGAAGAATCCACTCATCTTCGCAGGCAGACATGAGCACACATACCCGTATCCGCAAGTTCAATACCAAAGAAACGTACCCTAATCAGTCACTGGATAATGATCTCTGTCAGGCGGTTCGTGCCGGTAACACCGTGTACGTGCGCGGGCAGATCGGCACTGATTTCGCTGGCAACCTTGTCGGTTTGGGCGACCCCGCCGCACAGGCTGAGCAGGCGATGAAAAATGTTAAGCAACTGCTGGAAGAGGCAGGTAGCGATTTAACGCACATTGTAAAAACAACGACTTATATCATCGATCCACGTTATCGCGAGCCGGTTTATCAAGTGATCGGCAAGTGGTTGAAAGGGGTATTCCCGATCTCAACCGGATTGGTGATTTCAGGGCTGGGCCAGCCGCAATGGCTCATGGAAATAGATGTGATTGCGGTGATCCCGGATGACTGGCAACCACAAGCAGAGGCCTAATCATGACGTTATCTATTGTCGGACGGTGCGCGCAAACCGGTCAGATGGGTATTGCCATTAGTTCATCCAGTATCGCGGTCGGTGCGCGCTGTCCATGGCTGCGTAGTCAGGTCGGTGCCGTATCCACGCAAAACATCACCTTGCCTGCACTTGGGCCGCGCATCCTCGATCAGTTGCAACAGGGAGAGTCCGCGCAATCCGCCTTAGAAGCGGGTTTAGCCTCCGATGATTATCCTACCTATCGCCAGGTCACCGTGCTCTCTGTTGAGGGGCAAAGTGCCTTTTACAGTGGTGAAAAGACCCTGGGCGTCAACCATGCGCTAAGCGGCGAAAATTGCGTGGCAGCGGGCAATTTGCTTGCCAATACCGAGGTGATCGTTGCGATGGTTAGCGCCTTTGAGCAGCAGCAGGGTCACCTTGCGGATCGCCTGATTGCCGCCATGCAGGCGGGGATGAGAGTCGGTGGGGAAGCAGGTCCGGTTCACTCCGCTGCACTCTCTATTGTTGACGAACCCGTCTGGCCAATTGTCGATCTGCGCGTGGACTGGAGCGAGGGCGATCCTATCCACGAACTTGCGATGCTGTGGCAGGCCTATCAACCGCAGATGCAGGATTATGTGACGCGTGCGCTTGATCCGACCAAAGCCCCGAGCTACGGCGTGCCAGGCGACGAATGAGACAAGGAGGCCAAATGATTACCAGCCGCACATTGCTGGAAAAACTGGTGGCATTTGATACCACCAGCCGTGAATCCAACCTGGCACTAATCGATTTTGTCTGGCGTTATCTGGGCGATCTTGGGGTGAGTTGTGAGCTGATTCACAACGATGAACGCAGTAAAGCCAATCTCTATGCGCGCCTTGGCCCCAGCGGTAAGGGAGGTGTGATGCTTTCCGGCCACAGCGATGTGGTGCCAGTTGATGGTCAACGCTGGAGCGTTCCACCTTTTGCATTAACGGAGCGCGACGGGAAGCTTTATGGGCGTGGCACCGCCGACATGAAAGGTTTTATTGCCTGCATGTTGGCCGCAGTGCCGTATTTTTTGTCTCAGCCATTAACCCAGCCGCTGCATTTGGCCATCTCTTACGACGAAGAAGTGGGCTGCCTTGGCGTGCGGTCATTACTCGAGGCGCTGGCACAACGTCCGGATAAACCCGATATCTGCCTGATTGGCGAACCCACAGAATTGCAACCGGTGCTGGGCCACAAAGGCAAACTGGGTGTGCGCTGTGAGGTGCAAGGCGCGGCCTGCCACTCAGCCTATGCGCCTCAAGGGGTTAATGCGATTGAGTATGCGGCGAAGCTGATCCACCGCTTAACCTTGATGAGCGAGCAACTGGCTGCGCCTGAACGCCAGGATGCACGCTTTGACCCGCCGTTTACCACCGTTCAGACCGGGGTGATCCAGGGAGGGCGTGCGCTAAACATCGTCCCTGCTGAATGCACCTTTGATTATGAAGTGCGCACTCTACCGCAAGACGATGCACAGCAGGTGGCAGACGAACTGGCGCATTACGCCCAGCATGAACTTGTGCCACAAATGCAGGGTATCAACAAAGACACCGCTATTCGATTTACGGCTATCAGCGGGTATCCAGGCCTTTACACCGCGACTGACAGTCCCGCAGCGCAGTTGCTGACCTATCTGACCGGTTCTGACGCTTTTAGTACCGTGGCATTCGGTACCGAAGGGGGCTTATTTGATCAGGCGGGGATCCCGAGTGTGGTATGTGGCCCAGGAAGTATGGCACAGGGCCATAAACCGGATGAGTTCATCAGCATTGCACAACTTGATGCCTGCGATGCCATGCTGCGCCGTTTGGCGGAGTGGATGTGTTAGGGCAGCACGACACTGCTTTATCTTTTCCAAACGCCAGCTTCAGGAAGCACTAACCGCGTAACACGCACACAACACGTATGCTGGCTGTAAGCATTGATAGCCCGATTTCTGGAGATTCCATGGTAAGTGCAGAAGTAACCCCGTTCCCGCAGCCCACAACGCTGCCGGCCGCCGCAACAAAGCCCCCGATTGCCGTCCAGCTTGATGGTGTGCTTAAGCGCTTTGGCGACGCCATCGCGCTACAAAAAATCTCGCTGACCATCGAGGAAGGTGAGTTTATTACCCTGCTGGGTCCTTCAGGCTGTGGCAAGACTACACTGCTGAACTTGATGGCTGGCTTCGCGGAAGCGGACGGTGGCGAAATCTTTATTGATGGCGATCTGGTCACCGAAATTCCGCCTTATCAGCGTGAAATCGGCATCGTGTTCCAGAACTACGCGCTGTTTCCACATATGACGGTGGAAAAAAACGTGGGTTACGGATTGCGGATGCGTGGCGTGCCTAAAGCGGAAATCGCGGAGCGTGTTGAACAGGTGCTGGGGTTGGTGAAACTGGCGGGCTATGGCCAGCGTAAACCGCGTGAACTGTCGGGTGGTCAACAGCAACGCGTGGCACTAGCACGTGCATTGGTGATCAGACCCAAAGTGCTGTTACTGGATGAACCTTTCTCGGCTCTGGATAAAAACTTACGCCTGTCGATGCAGGTGGAACTCAAAGCGATTCAGCGCAAACTCGGCGTCACCACGGTGTTTGTTACCCACGATCAGGGTGAAGCACTGAGCATGAGCGATCGTGTGGTGGTGATGTCAGCAGGTCATGTGCGCCAAATCGGTACGCCGGATGACATCTATCGCCGTCCGCAGGATCCCTTCGTTGCCGGGTTTGTTGGCGACGTTAATATCCTGCCCGGTCGTTATGTTGGCCGTGATAGTACGGCGCTATTAGATCTCGGCGGTAATACCTTGCGACTGCCCGCAGATCGCGTGCATGCCACGGTAGGAGACCGCCTGGATGTGTATGTGCGTCCGGAAAACCTGCAACTGGCGCCGCTTGGGCCGCATGCATTATTTAGTGCCACGGTGATTACCCATGTTTTCCAGGGCGATCACGTTGATATGCATCTTGATGTCCCGGCACTGGGAAGTGCTGCACTGTTTGCTCGTCAGTCCGGATTAGATTCCCTGACACGCTGGCCAGTGGGCAGTGTGGTGGGCGTGAGTGTCGATGACGAAGGCGTGTGCGCGTTTAGCGCGGCGAAGCAGGGCTAAACGATGATACCTGAAATGATGAATGCGGTGATGGCACGCGAACCTGGCGGTCCTGATGTTTTAGCCTGTGTTTCCCGGCCGGTACCACAGCCCGCAGCAGGAGAGGTACTGATCCGCGTACACAGTGCGGGAGTCAATCGTCCCGACATTATGCAGCGTAACGGCATGCCATTGCCGCCTGATACCACGGATATCCTCGGGCTTGAGGCCTCTGGCATCGTTGTCGCGCTGGGTGCAGGCGTGAAATCTCCAGCCATTGGTACGCCGGTGATGGTTCTGCTAAACGGCGGTGGCTATGCCGACTTCTGCGTGGCAAGGGCGGAACTCTGTCTTGCTGTGCCCGATACTTTGCCACTGGCACAGGCCGCTTCAGTGCCCGAGGCGGCCTTCACCGTGTGGCATAACTTGTTCGAACTGGGGCGACTGGAACCCGGTAACACGGTACTGATTCATGGTGCAGCCAGCGGTGTTGGGACCTTTGCGATCCAGTGTGCGCAGGCATGTGGGGCGCGCGTGATCGCCACGGCAGGCGGTGCAGATAAAATTGCTGCCCTGCAAAAGCTCGGCGTGTGGCGAGCCATTGACCGGCACACAGAAGATTTTGTTGAAGTTGTGCAGGCGCTTACGCAAGAGAGCGGCGTGGACGTGGTTTTAGATAACGTGGGGGGCGATTATGTGGCGCGTAATTTAAGCGTCATGGCGCAGGGCGGACGCCACGTGAGCTTGTCCTTTATGCAAGGTGCGAAGATTGAACTCGATCTGCAACAGGTGATGCGCAAGGGGCTGATCCTCACCTCATCAACTTTACGTCCGAAAAGTGCGGCGGAAAAAGCGCGTTTAGCACAGTGCGTCAGCAAGCATCTTTTGCCGTTGATCGCTGCAGGAAAAATATCACCCACAATCCATCAAACCATGCCGTTGGCAGCGGCGGCTGAGGCTCATCGCGTACTTGAAGCCAATGCCAACATCGGCAAAGTGTTGTTACAGGTATCACTATGATGCAGCTGTTTTATGCCAGCACATCGGCTTTCGTGCGCAAAGTGATGGTGTGCGCGCAGGTGCTGGACATCACTCCACAGATTGAATGGCTGGATTCTGCTGCCCATCCAATTGAACGCGATGAGCGTATCGCTGCGTTCAATCCGCTGGCAAAAGTGCCTGCTTTGCGCACCGGGCAGGGTTTGTGTCTCTACGATAGCCGGGTGATATGCGAGTATCTCAACGCTGAGTTCGGCGGCGCGTTATGCCCAACATCCGGCAATGCTCGTTGGATCAGCCTGACGCGTCAGGCTCTTGGCGATGGCTTGATTGATGCCGCTTTGCTGGCGCGTTACGAATTCAGCGCTCGTCCTGAAGATAAACAGTGGTCGAACTGGGCCGATGCTCAACTGAAGAAAGTGTCGGCGGCGTTGGCAGAAATAGAGCAGCAGGTGAGTAGTTTTAGCCAGCAGCCTGATGATATAGGGCTGATCGCCATTGGCTGTGCGCTGGGTTATCTCGATTTTCGTTTTGCCTCGCTCAACTGGCGTGCCGTCTACCCGTTGACGGCGGCATGGTTTGCCGTATTCGATGCGCATCCAGCGATGGCAGCAACACGTCCGCACAGTTAACCAGGAGTTTTCATGTCACAGCAAATCTATTTCCTTAATGGACCTAACGCTAATCTGTACGGTCTGGACAAAAATGGCACTTACGGCAGTGAGAGCTTTGTCAGCATTGGCGAGCGTTGTCAGCGTCGTGCTGCATCACTGGGTGTAACTTTACAGTTTCGGCAGAGTAATCATGAAGGCGTGTTGGTGGACTGGATTCAGGAAGCCCGCCAGAATGCTGCCGGCCTGATCATCAACGCCGCCGGTTTGACCTATAGCTCAGTGCCGATTCTCGATGCACTGCTGATGTTTGAGGGGCCGATCATTGAAGCGCATATGAGTAATATCTGGAAGAGGGAGCCATTCCGTCATCATTCGATGGTCTCTAAGGCTGCCACTGGGGTGATTGCCGGACTTGGCGTGCTGGGTTATGAGCTGGCCATTGAAGCGGTGGCTGCTTTAATTGAGGCAAATGCTGCATGACGACCCTGGTTTTTTACAGTGAGTTCGACAGTTTCGAAGAGTGGTCACAACTGTTAGCGCCGTACCTGCCAGGCATAACGATCTGTCGTGCTGAGGATGTGCAGGATGCCGATACCGTCCATTTTGCTTTGACGTGGAAACCACCACAGGGCTTTTTCGCGCCGTATCGAAATCTTAAATTACTGGTGAATTTGGGTGCAGGTGTTGATTCGTTAGTGGGTAGGGATGACTTGCCCGATATCCCAATTATCCGACTCTCAGATCCTGATATGGCGCGCATGATGGCGGGGTATGTGTTGTTCGCCGTGTTGCGGTACGCGCGTGACATTCCGGCATTCGAACGCGCGCAACGCGAGCAGCGTTGGCACTATTTGCATCCGCGCGTACCCTCCAGCGTGCGCGTGGGGGTGATGGGGTTAGGAGAGTTGGGCGGCTGGGCGGCACAGGAACTGGCTCGGCAAGGCTTTGATGTGCACGGCTGGTCTCGTACTCAAAAAGAGATTGACGGTGTTCAATGCTGTAGCGGATTGCCTGCTTTGGACGACTTCCTTCAGCGCAGCGATATTCTGGTCGTGATGTTACCGCTTACGCCTGGTACCACCGGCCTCCTCAACGCTGAAAGGCTTTCCTGCTTACCGGCAGGTGCTGCTTTTATTAATGTGTCACGCGGGGCAATCGTCGATCAGGCTGCGCTCACCGAGATGTTACGTTCAGGGCACATCGCTGAAGCGACGTTGGATGTGTTTGATCGTGAGCCATTACCGCCAGAGGACCCTCTGTGGCGCATGGAAAACGTGTTGATAACACCTCACCTGGCGTCTGTCGCCATTCCTGCCAGCGCAGCGCAACAGGTTGCCGAAAATATCCAGCGCGCCGCACGTGGCGAGCCCGTTACCAATCAGGTCTTTCCTGAACGCGGGTATTAGTGCCATTACAGGTTACCAACGGGCGCGCCTGGCGTGCCCGTTAACATCAACCCTTTCTCCGTATTACGCCACCCGCACCACTTGCGGATCGAAATAACTCGGTGCTGCCATGCCGGGGATATATTGGTCAGAGATAAACATACGGCAACGCTCGGCGAATGCGTTCACCACCATTGAATGCTGTACGTTGGCCATGGTGGCGTAGCCAAGTTGCATCGGTTTATTAACGCCTGCGAGCCGCACGCGGATCAGGCGTTTACCATCCTGGGAAAGATGCGCTTTGGGGCGGACGTTAGCGATGCCGAATCCCACACCGTTAGCGACCATTGCGCGAACCACTTCCATATTGCTGGAACGCATGACCACATTGGGCGCGACGCCGGCTTCGCTAAACAGGCTAAGGAAATACTCGCGGCTCCACGGCATATCGAGCAGCACCATCGGCATCTCTGCCAAATCCTGAATTGTCACTGCGGATTGCGTGGCGAGGGGATGGTGTTCACCGACCATCACATAAGGCGGCAACTGCGCAAGGGATTGAAAAGTGATGTCATGGGCCGGCACCAAATCATAGGTGAGGGCGATATCAATATCAGCCGCACGTAACTGCTTCAGCAACTGCTCATGGTTGCCTTCCTCAAGCGTGATGCGGACGCCAGGAAAAGCGCGACCAAAACCAAACACCAGTTCTGGCGTTAACATCGGCGCCAACGTATCCAGACAGCCCACACGCAGCGGACCACGCACATTGTTGAGCGATTCCGACGCGATGGTATACAGATTGGACATCTGGTCCAGTATCAGCTTCGCCTCTTTCAGTACCTGATGACCAATAGCAGTCAGGGATACCCCTTGCGCATGATGGCGCACAAACAGCTGTACACCGAGTTCAGATTCAATGTGGGTAATCGCGGCTGAGATTGAAGGTGATGACACATGGATGCGTTCTGAAGCGCCAATAATACTGCCGGCCTCTCCGGAAGCGACGAAATATTCCAGCTGACGCTGAGTGATGCGACTGAGCATGCAGGTTCTCCTGAGATCGCCAGCGCGATCATATCGCGCCAGTCATTCTAATAGTGTCGGTTACCCTGCATTTATCATGCCAAAGACCGATTAATAGCATAATCGCCTGCCTGTCAGTTCACGCCCATTCGCTTCTGCCTCATCACTGCTTAAGAAAATCCGTTGCAAAGCAGCGCCTTTTTTAGCGTCAGAAATCCTGATGCAAGGGCGAGGAAAAGCCTGTTTTACCGAATCACTTCGCAGCGGCATTATCAGTTTCACACCGGGGAATACCGTTTGCACTGTTTTAGGGCGTCGGATTTCGGATAGCGACCACAGCCATTTCATTCATTGGGGACGAGAATATGTTGCGTAAGATTTGTGCCTTAACGTTGTTGACGACAAGTGTATTGAGCGCAGGTAATGCGATGGCTGCCGACAAGCTGATTGTCAGCACCTGGGGCGGAAGTTTTAAAGATCTGATTGATGAAACCATCGCTAAAGAGTTCACCAAAGAAACCGGCGTCGAAGTGCAGTTTGTTACGGGCGGCACCATAGACCGTCTTAACAAAGCGAAACTCGCGGGTGGCTCACCAGAAACTGATGTGACGTTCACCACCGCGCATGTCGGTTATCTGTATGCCAACAGCGGCCTGTTTGAAAAACTGGATATGAGCAAGATTCCCAACGCCGTGAATCTGGTGCAGCAGGCCAAAGTCAGTCCTTATCATCTTGGCGTCTGGGGATACGTATATACCATCGGCTACCGTCCAGACCTGGTGCCGAAAGGTGAAACCTTTGAGAGCTGGAATGACCTGTGGAAGCCTGAGCTGAAGGGCACACTGGCCCTGCCAGATTGGGACCCAAGCCATATCATCGCCGTTTCCGCCAAACTCTCCGGTACAGATGCTGCACATTGGGAACAGGGCCAGGCGAAGATGAAAGCGCTTATCCCGAACATCAAGTCGTTCTATACCGATGACGCCAACAGCCAGCAGCTCATCTCCACCGGCGAAACACCGGTCCAGGTGATGCTGTCAATGAATGCCTACAGCATGATCGCCGAAGGGGTGAACATCAAACTGGCGATTCCAAAAGAGGGCGCGATTCTCGGCGTCGACACTATTGGTATCAATAAAGGCACCAAACACGCCGATCTGGCGTACAAGTTCATGAATATCGCGCTCAAGCCAGAGATTCAGGAACAGGTAGCGAAAATCTATCGTGGTAGCCCAACAGTAACCAACGCGCACATCGATCCAGAACTGGCCAAGTTGCCAGGGATGCTCACCACACCTGCGCAGTGGAACGCCACTATCAACACTGATCCGCAACTGCGTGCTGAGAAAACGGCCGAATGGCGTCAGTGGTTCTCTGAAAACATCATGTCTCATTGATTGATCAGGTTCATCGGGCGGTCTATGGGCCGCCCAGTGGGACCTCGTAAATAATTTATTCAGGCAGCAACGTCTATGACGAGAAAACCGACATTCTTACCCTGGTTCATTATTCCCGCCACGCTCACCGCGCTGGGACTGGTTATTGCCATGTTCGCGGTAATGCAGTTTAGCGTGCGCGCTTATATTCCCGGTTCGCTCGATGTGGGCGGATTTACCCTGGCGAACTTTCATGGGTTGCTCAAAAGCATCTATGCCGATGCTTTCATCAATACCGTCATGCTGAGCGCCAAAACCGCCGTTTTTGGTTTACTGATGAGTTACCCGCTGGCTTATGCGCTGGTGCGCACGCGTACCACCTGGATAAAGTCCACCATTCTGATCATCGCCATTACACCGTTGTTTCTTGGGGAAGTGGTGCGTACCTATTCCTGGATTATTGTGCTGGGCAACAGCGGTTTTCTGAACAGCCTGCTGTTAGCCATGGGCATCATCTCGAAACCGATTCAGTTTATGTTCACCCAAACCGGTGTGGTGGTGGCGCTGGTACACGTCACCATGCCCATCATGGTGCTGATGCTGGCCACCGCCTTATCGCACATCAATCCTGATTACGAGAAAGCCGCCACCAGCCTGGGTGCAGGTCCGGTGCGGACCCTGTTGACGGTGACGATTCCACTCTCCATTCCCGGCATCGTTTCGAGTCTGACGACGGCTTTCGCCTGGACGTTTAGCGCCTTCGCGACGCCGCAACTGATCGGCGGTGGACGTGTCAGCACCGTAGCAACGATGGTCTATCAACTCGGTTTCTCGTCCATGAACTTCCCATTTGCAGCGGCGTTGAGCATTGCGGGATTGATCCTGACGATCCTGCTGTTGATGGCATTGAAACGCATGACCCGCTTCCTGCACACGATGGGAGAACATTAATATGACTCGCTCGATGAATGACAAACTGGTGACGCTGGCCGGTCGCTTACTGGTCGCCGCCATCCTGATCTTTGTGATGCTGCCGACGATCGTGGTGTTCATCTCTTCATTTAGCAGCACCGCGGTTCTGTTCTTTCCACCGAAAGGCTGGTCACTGCGCTGGTTTGAACGCGCAGTCAACTACGATGATTTTCGCCATGGTTTCTATTCTGGGCTGATCGTCACCGCGTGGGCATCCTCTCTGGCCGTTATCATTGGTGCGACGCTGGCTATTGCTATCGAACGCTATTCCTTCCCGTGTAAGCAAGTACTGGAAGGGATCTTGTTGTCACCGCTGTTTATTCCGCACTTCACCATTGGCCTGGGGCTGCTGATGCTGGTGTCGCAACTCAATCTGGGACGCGGATATCCTCTGGTGATTTTTTGCCATATTGTGCTGGTGCTGCCGTTCGTCCTGCGCAGTGTGTATGTCTCCCTGAAAAACCTTGAACAGCGTATTGAGTTGGCCGCAGCCAGTTTGGGCGCTTCGCCACTGCGCGTGGTGTGGACCATTACAGTGCCCCTTATTTTGCCGGGTCTGTTTGGCGGATGGTTGTTTGCAGCCATCCTGTCGTTTAATGAGTTCACTGCCTCATTGTTTATTACCACTCAGGCGACTCAAACTTTGCCGGTCGCGATGTACAACTATGTGCGTGAATTTGCGGATCCAACCCTGGCTGCGCTCTCGGTTATTTATATTACGGTGACGGCTGCAATGCTGGTTATCGCTAATAAGTTTTTGGGGTTAGGTAAAATCCTTAACGTTGAGTCTGGCCACTAATAACCGATTGTCGCGCATTGAATTATTCAATGCGCGTAATAAACACCATTACTACGACACTTGATAAAAATCAGCGATTACCTATCGGGGTCCAATCTATTTAGGGATTTACTATGCCAGTAGAAAAAATTAATACCGTTATTGTGGGTGCCGGCCAGGCAGGTATTGCGATGAGTGAACATCTTTCACTGATGAATGTACCGCATGTTGTTTTTGAACGCAGCCGTATCGCTGAACGTTGGCGCTCTGAGCGTTGGGATTCGCTGGTAGCGAATGGCCCAGCATGGCACGATCGTTTTCCCTCGCTGAAGTTCGACAATATTTCGCAAGAGGCTTTTCCGCCAAAAGAGCGCATGGCGCAATATTTCGAAGATTACGTGAAAATGCTCAATGCCCCGGTGCGCACCGGCGTTGAGGTACATAAAGTGGAACGTTTACCGGGCCGTAGCGGTTTTAAGGTCAGCACCTCCATCGGCGAGTTTGAGGCCGATAACGTCGTCGCGGCCACCGGGCCGTTCCAGAAGCCGTCCTTCCCGCAAATCGTACCGGAAAGTGCAGCTTTACAGCAGATCCACTCTTCAACGTATAAGAATCCACAACAGTTGCCAGAGGGCGGTGTATTGGTGGTGGGTGCAGGCGCCTCAGGGACACAAATCGCTGAGGAGCTGCGTAAAGCCGGTCGTGAGGTCTACTTGTCCGTGGGTGAGCATTATCGCCCACCTCGTTCCTATCGTGACCGTGATTATTGCTGGTGGTTGGGTGCGCTGGGTCTCTGGGATGAAGTGAAAATCAAACCTAAAAAAGCGCACGTTGCCTTTGCCGTGAGTGGCTATGAAGGCGGTAAAACGGTGGACTTCCGCCGTCTGGCGCACATGGGAATTACGTTGGTAGGTATCACGAAAGAGTGGAATAACGGCGTCCTGAGCTTTGCAGAAGGTCTGGCAGAGAACATTGCAGAAGGGGATAAAGCCTATTTCGACGTGCTGCGTGATGCCGATGCCTATATCGAGCGCAATGGACTTGATTTGCCCTTAGAGCCGCAGGCGTGGGAACTGTTGCCTGATGCCGAGTGTTTAATTAACCCTTTATCACAGCTGGATGTTGCAGCGGCGGGAATTACTACCATTATTTGGGCTACAGGATTTAAATTTGATTTCAGCTGGCTACAGGCGGATGCTTTTGATGAAAATGGCCTGCCTTTCCATAAGCGTGGTATTTCTGCTGAACGCGGCATTTATTTCCTTGGTCTGCCTAATTTAGTTAACCGCGCATCATCCTTTATTTATGGCGTGTGGCACGATGCTAAATATATTGCTGACCACATCGTTTTACAGAATGCGTATACCGATTACGTTAAATCATAACTCTTCTGTGTGTGTGTTTTTCGCGTAACTGCAGGCGGCTAAATAATCGTTGTTTAGCCGCTTTTTTATGGGATAGCCGATGTGACCATTACCTGTATTGAAGAGTTGCGGCAACTGGCACGAAAACGGGTGCCCAAAATGTTTTATGACTATGTTGATGCTGGTTCCTGGAGTGAATACAGCTATCGTGCTAACGAAAGCGACCTGCGCCGCATGGAGTTCCGTCAGCGTGTGGCCGTGGATATCACCGAACGCAGTACCGCCAGCCAAATGATTGGGCAAGCGGTTGCCATGCCCGTGGCGATTGCGCCAACGGGTTTGACCGGCATGATTCATCCTGATGGCGAGATTCTGGCCGCGCGGGCCGCAAAGTCATTCGGTATTCCTTTTACGCTCTCAACCATGAGCATCTGCTCGATTGAGGCCGTCGCCCAGGCAACGGATAACCATCCTTTCTGGTTTCAGCTGTACGTCATGCGCGATCGAGAATTTGTGGCGAATCTTATCGATCGCGCGAAAGCGGCGGGATGCAGCGCGTTAGTGGTGACCATGGATTTACAGGTGTTTGGCCAGCGACATAAAGACATCAAAAATGGGCTTTCTACACCCCCCAAAATGACGCTGCGTAATCTGCTGAACATCGCCAGCAAACCGCGTTGGTGCCGCGGGATGCTGGCCACCGCAAATCGTAATTTTGGCAATATCGTCGGGCATGCCAGCGGCGTGGATAATATTGATGCGATGGTCGAGTGGACAGCGCAGCAGTTTGACCCTCAGTTATCGTGGCGTGATATTGAGTGGATTAAGCGTCGCTGGGGCGGCAAGTTGATCGTGAAAGGCATTATGGATGTTGAAGATGCCCGGCTGGCTGTAGCGGCGGGGGCGGATGCGCTCATTGTCTCTAATCATGGCGGTCGGCAACTGGATGGTGTGTCCTCTTCCATTACGCTGTTGCCCGAGATTGTCGCTGCTGTGGGGCAGCAGATTGAGGTGCATTTCGACGGCGGTATTCGTTCAGGACAGGATGTCCTTAAAGCCGTGGCGTTAGGTGCGAAAGGAACCTATATCGGACGCAGCATGCTTTACGGTTTAGGCGCGTTGGGTGAAGAGGGTGTGGCGACTGCGCTAAACATCATCCGCAACGAGTTTGATTTGTCGATGGCGTTTTGCGGGAAAACGAATGTCGCTTCAATTGATGCGGGAATTTTGCGTCAGAACAGAACGTGATTTTAGTAGGGGCGAGCCTTGGGCGGCCAGTAGGCCGCCTCAACATTAAGCCTTTGCCATCTCTGCTTGTGGTCTACGTCCGCCAAGCGTGATCAAGAAACTGAGCAGGGTGAAGACTGTCATAATGCCCACCATGATCCACGGCGTGCCGTTATTCAGCCACGCCAGCAGCAAGGATGAAATAATCCCACTGCCGTATTGCAACGAACCGATCAGCGCGGAAGCCGATCCTGCAGCATTAGGTACTGCATCCAGCGCCGCAGCGGTTGCAGAGGCGGCGATGATACCGTTCATGGAGAAGAACACAAAAATACAGATCACCAGCGCGGCGATGGCCGTAGGGTGTGTTTTCAGCATCACGCACATCATTAACGTCATCAGAGCGGCGATAAAAGAGGCGCATTTCAGCAGGGTCTCAAGTTTGACCTTTTGCACTAAACGTTTATTTAACGTGCTAATCGCCACCAAACCCAAAATATTGACGGCGAATAACCAACCATAGTGTTGCGGGTCAACGCCGAAATAGGTGATGTAGACCGCAGGTGAACCCACGATGAACGCATAGGCCGCCACGTAATAAAAAGTCACGCACAGGGTGAAACGCATATAAGTCCGATTACCCAGCAAGGTGAGGTAATTCGAGAATGCGTGCCCCAGTGAAGCTTTGACGCGTTTTTCGAGCGGTAATGTTTCCGGAAGCCACATTAGTGAGCAGAACATCAGTACGCCCACTACCGCCAGGAACCAGAAGATCACCGGCCACTGCGAATAGCGAATAATCTGCCCACCCAGCAGCGGACCTGCGATGGGGGCGATCGCCATTACGATAATCAGTGTGGACAGCATCTGTGCGGCACGTGTTCGGGTAAACAGGTCACGGATCATCGCGCGCGCCAGCATCGGGCCGGTACAGGCACCGGCAGCCTGAATGACCCGCCAAAAGACGATCTGAATCATGTCAGTCGAGAGGGCGCAGCCCGCTGATCCCACGGCAAAAATGACCATGCCGATGTAGAGCGGTTTTTTACGGCCCAGCTGGTCGCTGATTGGGCCCCAAATGAGCTGCGCGATGGCAAAGCCAATCAAAAAACCCGTCACTGTCAGTTCTGAATCACCGTGCAGTGCCGCGGACATGGCCGGCATGGCCGGCAAATAAATATCGGTTGAGAGCGAGGTAAACGCCATTAACGCACTCAGAATCACGATAAACGCGATGCCGGTTTTGAAATCGGGAGGATGGGTAGCGGTTTTAATGTCCATGGTGTCTTTTATTGAGTGATAACGATGCGTGCAGGATGAAGTGACAGCCCGGCTTACTGTAACAAAGCCGGGCTGCGTTGATTAGTGACGAAAATCAGCTTGAACCTATGAGTTAAAATCATCAATCCATAGCGTATTCTTCTTCATCCTCCTCTTCGGCTTTACGCCCAGCAAAGCGGTTGCGCACCACCACGAAGAACACGGGAACAAAGAAAATCGCCAGCAGCGTTGCGGCAACCATGCCACCGATCACCCCGGTGCCCACCGCATTTTGCGCGCCGGATCCGGCACCTGAACTCAGCGCCAGTGGCAAAACGCCAAGGATAAAGGCCAGTGAGGTCATCAAAATTGGACGTAAACGCATACGCGCAGCATCCAGCGTGGCTTCGATCACGCCTTTGCCTTCGATCTCAATCTGATCTTTGGCGAATTCGACGATCAAAATGGCGTTCTTTGCCGACAGCCCAATGGTGGTCAGCAGGCCGACCACAAAGTAGACATCGTTGCTCAGTCCTCGTAACAGAGTGGCGACTAACGCGCCCAGTACACCCAGCGGCACCACCAGCATCACGGAGAACGGAATGGACCAACTTTCATACAGCGCGGCCAGACACAAGAACACCACGATGAGAGACAGTGCGTATAGGGCCGGGGCTTGCTCGCCCGTCATGCGTTCTTGATAAGACATGCCGGTCCAGTCGAAACCGATACCCGAGGGCAGTTGTTGCGCTAGCTGTTCCATCAGCGCCATGGCTTCACCTGAACTTTTGCCCGGCGCGGGTTGCCCGAGAATTTCCAGTGAGGACAAACCGTTGTAACGCTCCAGTCGTGGTGATCCGTAAACCCATTCGGCGGTGGCGAAACTGGCAAAAGGCACCATTTTTCCGTTGCTGGCACGGACATACCAGTCATTAATGTCTTTCGGCATCATGCGCCAGGGCGCATCACTCATGACGTAGACCTTTTTCACACGGCCATGATCGACAAAGTCGTTCACGTAGCTGCCGCCCCAGGCGCTGCTCAGGGTGGTGTTGATGTCAGAAAGATCAACGCCGAGTGCTGTGGCCTTTTCCTGGTCGATATTGAGTTTGAACTGCGGGCTGTCTTCCATGCCGTTAGGGCGCACAGCCGCCAGCGTCTCAGGATGCTGACGCGCCAGCTCCAGCAATTGATTGCGTGCCTGTAGCAGCTTGTCATGCCCGAGACTGCCTTGATCAATCAACTCAAAATCGAATCCGGTGGCATTACCCAGCGCAATGATCGGCGGCAGGTTAAACGCCACCACATTGCCATCCAAAATTTTGCTGAATGCTTTAGCCGCGCGGCTGACGATGCCATCGACCTTATTGCTGTCACCCGGACGCTGTGACCAATCTTTCAGGCCGATAAAGGCGATACCCACATTCTGGCCACGTCCGGCAAAGCCGAAACCGTTAACGGTTAATACGTTTTCAACGTTGTCTTTTTCCTGGGTCAGATAGTAGTCGTTGACCTGATCCAGCACCGCTTGGGTGCGTTCCTGCGTGGCTCCGGCCGGCAGTATGGCTTGAGTCGCGAGTACCCCTTGGTCTTCAGATGGCAAGAATGAAGTGGGAAGGCGCATAAACAGCACCGCCATACCGCCCACCAGTAGCGCGTAGATCAACAAAAAACGGCCGCTGCGATGCAGCATCCGCGCCACAACGTTGCTGTAGTGGTTACTGCTCTGATCAAACTTGCGGTTGAACCATGCAAAAAAGCCGCGCTGTTGGCCGTGTGAACCGGGCTTAATCGGCTTCAGGATAGTGACGCAGAGGGCTGGCGTCAGGATCAGCGCCACCAGCACCGACAGCACCATCGCGGAGACAATCGTGATGGAGAACTGGCGATAGATCACCCCGGTGCTGCCGCCGAAAAAGGCCATCGGCACAAAGACCGCTGAAAGTACCAGCGCAATCCCCACTAAGGCGCCCTGAATCTGGCCCATGGATTTGCGCGTGGCCGCTTTGGGTCTTAATCCCTCTTCTGCCATCACGCGCTCAACGTTCTCGACCACCACAATGGCATCATCGACCAGTAGCCCGATAGCCAACACCATGCCAAACATAGTGAGGGTATTAATCGAGTAACCAAACGCGCTAAGAATGCCGAAGGTACCCAGTAACACCACCGGTACGGCAATGGTTGGGATCAACGTGGCGCGCAGGTTCTGCAGGAACAGATACATCACCAGAAACACCAACACGATGGCTTCAAACAGGGTCTTCACCACCTCATGAATCGAGATGCTGATGAACGGCGTGGTGTCGTAGGGATACACCACTTTCAACCCCTGAGGGAAATAGGGCTTCAGTTGATTGATGCGCGCGCGAATGGCATTTGCTGTATCCAGTGCATTGGCACCGCTTGCTAACTGAATACCTAACGCAGACGCCGGTTTCCCATTGATCTTCACGACAAAGTTGTAGTTCTCACCGCCGCGTTCAATGCGCGCAACATCGTGCAAACGCACCTGTGAGCCGTCATTGTTCACTTTCAGCAGAATGTTGCCGAACTCTTCCGGCGAGGTAAGTCGTGTCTGCGCAATGATCGAGGCATTGAGCTGCTGGCCTTTCACCGGAGGCGCCCCACCAAGCTGCCCGGCTGCCACCTGCGCATTCTGGGTGCGGATCATACTCATCACATCCACCGGGGTGAGCTGAAAATTGTTGAGTTTGTTGGGATCGAGCCAGATGCGCATCGCGTATTGCGAGCCAAACAGTGTGGTATCGCCTACGCCGTTAATGCGGCTGATGGGATCTTTCAGGTTTGCCGCCACGTAATCCGCAATGTCTTCCATGCTCATACGGCCACTTTCATCGACAAAGCCGGGCACGAGGAAAAACACGCTAGAGGATTTACGCACGGTGATCCCTTGCTGCTGGACTTCCTGCGGCAACAGGGGCGTGGCGAGCTGAAGCTTATTCTGCACCTGTACCTGGGCAATATCCGCATCGCTGCCGTTTTCAAACGACAGCGTCAACTGCAGGGTACCCGAAGAGTCGCTGGTCGAGGACATATACATCAGACCATCCAGCCCACTCATATTTTGCTCAATCACCTGCGTCACACTGTTCTGCAAGGTAGTGGCATCCGCGCCGGGATAGGTGGCACGGATTTGCACCGCCGTGGGGGCGACATCGGGATATTGTTCCACTGGCAATTTGAGAATAGAAATCGCCCCGGCAAGCATCACAATAATAGCTAACACCCAGGCAAAAATGGGTCGATCAATAAAAAAGCGCGACATCAGTGAGCTCTCCCGGTTGAGGTAGCAACGGTAACGGGATGCACCACCATGCCGGGCTGTGCGCGCTGCAATCCGGATACAATCACGCGTTCGCCAGCCTGGACTCCACCACTGACACGCCATGCGTTGCCAACGGCTTCAGCCACGCTTATCGCACGCACTTCCACTTTGTTGTCGGCGCCCACCACCAACGTGGTGGCTTGCCCGCGCGGTGTGCGTGTCACAGCCTGCTGAGGGATAAGCAATGCTTGTGGGTCGTGCCCCTCATCCAACCGGGCACGCACAAACATGCCCGGCAGCAGTTGATGTTCAGGGTTAGGCACGATGGCTCGCAGGGTGATGGCGCCGGTGGTGGCATCGACCGTGACATCAGAGAAGGCCAGGGTGCCACTGTGCGGGTAGAGGGATCCATCACTCATCACCACGTTGACCTGGGTTTTTCCGCTGTTCTGCTGAAGGTGACCGCTGGAGAAGGCTTGCTGCAGATGCAGGAAATCGTCACTGGATTGGGTGACATCGACATACAAAGGATCGAGTTGTTGCACCGTGGCCAATGCGTCGGTTTGTCCACTTTGCACTAACGCACCTTCGGTGACGGATGAGCGTCCAATGCGTCCGCTGATAGGCGATTTAAGCGTGCTCCAGAGCAAATTAATACGTGCTGACTCTGTCGCAGCGAGTTGGGCATCCACCGCCGCCCGGGTTTGTGCAGCGGTGGCCTGCGCCTGATCGACCTCCTGACGGCTGACATATTGCGTATCGCCCAGTGTGCGGTAACGCTTCAAAGTGAGTTGGGCGATACGTGCATTTGCCTCAGCTTGTGAAAGTGCCGCACGGGCACTGTCATAGCTGGCGCGAAATGGGGCAGGATCAATCTGATACAGGGTTTGACCTGCCACCACATCGCTGCCTTCGCGGAAAGCGCGTTGTAAAACGATGCCAGAAACTTGTGGGCGGATTTCTGCCACACGGAATGCGGAGGTGCGGCCAGGCAACTCAGTGGTGATGGCTAATGCTGCCGCTTGCAAGGTCATCACCTGTACATCCGGAGCTGACGAGGTAGCGGAAGAGGGCGCGGATGCGGCATCGCAGCCGGTTAATAACAAAGTAAATGACGCGCATAGCAAAGCCAGCGGCTTAATTGCCACGGTGTGGGGCATTCTGATTTTCTCCCGGAGGCCGGTCGTGAAGGTGAATTACACCTGGAAAGGAAACTTTTGTGCGTTTAATCGCCGCCAGGTGGCTGGCGGTACGCGATATTTTCTGACAAATGAGCGGGTGAATGACTGTTGCGAGTCATAGCCATATTTCATTGAGATATCGATGACTGCGTCATTGCTGTTAATTAAGTCTTCAGCGGCCAACGCCAGTTTTTTATCGCGAATGTAATTGCCTAAACTGATATGCATGATGCGCTGAAATATGCGCTGCAAATGCCATTTTGAATATCCCGCGCGTTGCGCCACCTCTTCAATTTTCAGCGGTTGGCGCAGATGGTCATCAATCCATACAATCAGGTCTTGAATGAGGATTTCATGTCTGTCCATGTTTGCGGCCTCAGTTAACGTCGAGTCTCTGACTTCTGCTCAACAGGCTTAGAGACAGGCTAACAGTATCATTACAAAGTACATTTAATTAGAGGTGAAACCACGATAAGCGCTATGAACCTCACTCATTAATCACAAGGAAAAACACCGACGTAGAGCAGCAGGAGTTGATGGGTGTCACAATTTAACCCTTTGTGCCGTACCACTTGTGAAAGTCCCACATATATTTCAGTTTATGTATATTGTTTAGCCGCTCGACAGCTAAACCGATAAGGATAAAACCATGCTGAGGGAAAACTTTAATGATCTCACCTACCTGGTGGTGGTGGCGCGCGAACAGAGTTTTACGCGTGCTGCAGCGAAGTTGGGCGTGTCCCAATCGGCGTTAAGCCACGCCATTCGCGGGTTAGAAGAGCGCCTTAATACGCGCTTATTAACACGCACGACACGTAGCGTCGCGGCGACAGAAGCGGGTGAGCAGCTGATTAAAAGCGTTGAGCCGATGATCATCGATATTGAAAAAGCCCTGCAGGATTTAGTCGCTAATCAAGGGAAACCGACGGGGACGATTCGTATTACGGCGGGTGAACATGCGCTATCAACCACTTTATGGCCATTGCTTAAACCCTTCCTGCTGCAATATCCCGATGTCAAAGTTGAGCTGTCGGTGGATAACACCCTGACGGATATTGTCAGTGGCCGTTTTGATGCCGGTGTGCGTCTGGGTGAGCAGGTTGAAAAAGATATGGTCGCGGTGCGCATCGGCCCGGACTGGAGTATGGCAATTGTTGCCACTCCTGAATATTTTGCCGAAAAGGGTAAGCCGCAAACGCCTTATGAATTGCAAAATCACAGTTGCATTAATATGCGCTTGCCCACATTAGGCGGATTATATAACTGGGAATTTACCAAAGACGGCAAAGAAATTCGCGTCAAAGTCGAAGGGCAACTGATATTTAATAATCTGTCATCGCGCATTGATGCCGCGCTTTCGGGTATGGGGATCGCCTGTGTGCCAGAAGATGCGGTCCGCGATCTGATTGAACAAGGGCGCTTACAGCGGGTGTTGCAGGACTGGAGTGAGCCTTTCAGCGGCTATTATCTCTATTATCCTAGCCGCAAACAGCACACCGCCGCCTTTGCTAAATTGCTGGAGGCGGTGCGCTATCAGGGCTGAATCAGGCTTATGGGCGCTGTGCCGCCAACTGCATCAGCAGGGCTTTTGCCACGTCTTCTGAGCTTGCCGGGTTTTGCCCCGTTACCAGATGACCGTCCTGCACCACGAAAGGTGCCCAGTCAGCCCCTTTCTGATAGTGCGCACCCAGTTGGATGAACTCATCTTCAATCAGGAAAGGCACAATGTCAGTCAGTCCAACCGCGGCTTCCTCACTGTTAGTGAACCCAGTGACTTGTTTGCCCTGAATCAGCGGAGCGCCGTTGGCGACTTTCACATGACGCAGTGCGCCCGGCGCATGGCAGACAAAGCCAATCGGTTTGCCCGCGCGATCAAAGGACTCGATCAACCGGATGGAGTCAGCTGACTCTGCCAGATCCCACAGGGGTCCATGACCACCTGGATAAAATACGGTATCGAAATCGTGCTGATTGACGCTGCTCAGTTTAACGGTGGTGGCCAGCGCCTGCTGAGCCGCCGCGTCAGATTTAAAGCGTGCAGTCATCTCGGTCTGAAATTCGGGTAAATCGCTTTTAGGATCAAGTGGCGGCTGTCCGCCCGCTGGTGAGGCCAGGACCACATCAGCCCCGGCATCTTTAAAGACGAAATAGGGCGCGGCAAACTCTTCCAGCCAAAATCCGGTTTTTTTGCCGGTGTTGCCCAGTTCGGCGTGCGATGTCAGAACCATCAAAATTTTCATTTCTCATCCTCTATTAATGTTGGTTATTCAGCAGTTCGGTCAGGGCCGCGCTTTTGTCCTGATAAGGCGCGCGCAACCGTAAATTGGTGGTGCCGGCTTCATCCTGAATCACAACCGGTTTAGCGTGACTGAAACGACGGAAACCATGTATGCCGTGGTAGGCACCGATACCCGATGCCCCAACGCCACCGAATGGCAGGCTGTCGAGAGAAGCATGGGTCATGACATCGTTTATCACCAGTGCGCCGGAGGTGGTGTGCTGTGCCATTTGTTGCTGACGCTGCGCATCATCACCAAAGTAATAGGCTGCCAGCGGGCGGGGATGCGCATTGATGTAGCCTATCGCCTGCTGTAGATCACCACTGTAGCTTTTGACTGGCAGCAACGGGCCAAAGATCTCCTCCTGCATCACCGCCATCTCTTCAGTGACATCAAGAATCAGATGCGGGGCGATTTTGCGGCTATGTGCATCAAAGTCAGGTTCACCGGCCGGAGCCAGGCTAATGACGCGAGCGCCTTTATGGCGTGCATCATCAATCAGAACGATCAGCCGCTGATAGTGACGATCGCTGATGATGGCGGTGTAATCCTCGTTGGTCTGTAGCTCAGGGAAGGCCTGCTGCATAAATTGCTGAGCTGCAGCGATGAAATCACCTTCAGCCGCCTGCGGAAGCAGCAGGTAATCGGGGGAGATACAGATTTGCCCGGCGTTGAAGGTTTTAATCGTCAGCGTTCTGGCAGCCGCCATGGCCACGTCTGCATCAACGTCCACGACTACCGGGGATTTCCCGCCCAGCTCTAAAGTCACAGGCACCAGGTTTTCCACTGCTGCGCGCATCACATGTTTGCCGACAACGGTACTGCCGGTAAAGACCAGGTGGTCGAATGGCAGGGCGCTAAAAACCTGGCCGACGCTGGCATCACCGAGCACCACCGTCAGCTCTTCGGCCGCGAAATAACGCGGTACTAACTCTGCTAATAGCTCAGACGTTTTGGGCGTTAACTCGGAAGGTTTCAGCATCGCGGTGTTGCCCGCTGCAAACACGCCCGCCAACGGACCAAAGGCCAGGTTAATCGGGAAATTCCACGGGCTGATGATACCCACGACGCCCAGCGGTTGCGGCTCAATACGCGCATGCATCCCGGCGACCGGGACTTCTGCGATTTCTGGTTGCATCCACTGCTTCAGATGCTCTGCTGCATGCTGCAACATATTGATGGTGGTCATCAGGTCGGCGGCCAGGGTCTGGTAGGCACTGCGATGACCAAAATCGGCGCTAATGGCGTGATTTAAAGCCTGGTGATTCTCCCGAATTAACGCGACGCTGCGCAGTAAACGGTCACGGCGCAAGGCGGCTGATGCCGGAGGTGTCTGCAGATGTGCCTGCTTCATGGTGAGCAGTACACGTTGTAAATCTTGCTGGAGTGGCATGTTCTTTTCCTGTGTGTTTCACGATGCAGGCAGCTTACCCGTGCTGGCGTTTGGCGGCTAACAAGGCTATTTTTGCAGCGGTATAAATTAATTTATGGAGCTATATGTCACTGGTTCGCCTGCGTACTTTTATGGAAGTGTATCGGCAGCGCTCGATTTCTGGCGCGGCGCGCGCACTGAATCTGACTCAGCCTGCGGTATCGCAACACATCAGCGGGCTGGAGGTTGCGGTGGGAAGACCGCTGTTTGAACGTCAAGTGCATGGTGTGACGCCCACTGCCGTTGCAGACGATCTGGCCGCTGATATTGGCAATTCACTGGATACTGCCGAGTCTGCATTATCATCCGCTCGCGCCCGTTCCATGGATGTGGGTGGCACTTTACAGATTATCGGGCATGCCGATTTTATGGCAGAGAAGTTGGCGGGTGAGTTGCTCCCGCTGCTGGAGAGCGGGATCCGCGTACATATGCACACCGGTGATGGTCCGCTGGTGGCACAAATGGTGATAGAAGGGCATTGCGATCTCGGTATCACAGCACATCCAGTCACAGATTCGCGCCTGAAAGGCGAGGTGATCTTTCGCGACCGGGTGATTGCCGTCGCGGCCCCAGCGGTGGCGGCACGTTTAGCGCAAAGCGATGATTTCGCGGCGGGGTTGATCAACGAACCACTGTTAGCCTACGACCTAAAACTGTCGTTGATTGACCACTGGCTGGATAAAAATCGCATCAAATATCAGACACTGTTACCTGCGGTGGTAGGGCAAGATTTGCGCGGACAACGCAGTTTGCTCAGTCGCGGTTTTGGCTGGTCGGTGATGCCACAATTTTTGTGTCAGGCGCAGATTGCGCAGGGCGAATTGGTCTGTTTAACCGCACCGGTGGGTGACACCGAGATCCGCTATAACCTGATCTGGTTGCCGAGCGCCCTGCGTCAACCCCGGGTGGCGCATGCGCGGCATGCGCTGCTGTGGGGATTGGGGTCGCCATGACTTCTCTTTTTAACAACACGCACTCAAGCTGATGAGCCGGCTGGGGCTACACCGGGGCTGGCAATCCGCAGCGCTGAACGGCGTGAGTATGCCAGGAGAGCCCGCAGGACGCGGGCGAAAGGTGGCGCTGGAACATGGATGTTCCATCGGCACCGGTCCGTAAGGCAGACGAGTGAAGTGAAGGCACCGCGAGAGCGGCGCGAGGACCGCCAGCCCCGGTGTAGCTCCAGACGGCGTTATCGTCGGTCATTTGAATCACAAGCATCACGCCATTTTTGGCGACCAAACACGCTGAAAATGCATAACAAAAAGGCTACCCCTTGTGAAAAGGGTAGCCTTGATTAAGCATGGTAGAAGCGGTGATTACAGCGCCATATCCTGCTTAGCGGATTCCGCACGCGGTTTCGCCTGCGTTGGGGCGACTGACTGGTCACCCATGTTAATCACTGGCGGCTTGGTCAACTGCAGGGTCGCTGCGGTGTTGTCCCATACCTGCTGAGTTAGCGCAGTATTACCATTCAGTTTCTGACCAAAGCTTGGGATGATCGCGCGGATCTTCTCTTGCCACTCTGCTGAAGCGAACTGCTCTGGGAACAACTTCTTCATCACGTCGAGGGTGATCGGTGCAGCAGTGGATGCACCCGGTGATGCGCCTAGCAGCGCTGCGATGGTTTTCTGCTGATCGGTCACGATTTCCGTTCCCAGTTTCAGCACACCACCTTTATCAGCATCTTTCTTAATGATCTGCACACGCTGACCCGCTTGAATCAGTTTCCAGTCTTCTTTACGTGCGTTTGGATAGTACTCTTTCAACGCCGCGAAGCGGTCGTCGTCATTCAGCATCACCTGACCAATCAGGTATTTCACCAGGTCAAAGTTATCAATGCCCACGTGCGTCATGGGCATGATGTTGCTGGTAGTGGTGGCGCTCAGCAAATCAAACAGTGAACCGTTTTTCAGGTATTTGGTGGAGAAGGTCGCGAACGGCCCAAACAGCACCACACGTTTACCGTCGAGGTTACGCGCATCGATGTGTGGAACGGACATCGGTGGTGCACCAACAGAAGCCTGGCCATACACTTTCTCCAGATGACGATTCGTCACCTCTGGGTTTTCGGTCATCAGGAATGAACCGCCCACTGGGAAGCCGCCGTAGTTGTCAGCTTCTGGAATACCGGTCTTTTGCAGCAGTTTGATGGCTGCGCCGCCTGCACCGATAAACACATATTTCGCATCAACAGCGCGATTTTCACCGCTCTTCACGTCTTTAATAGTGACGTGCCAGGAGTTATCACTGTTACGTTTGAAATCAGTCACTTCAGAGGAAGTTTCCAGCTTGAAGTTCTGATCCTTTTTCAGGCTGCCGATCAGCTGACGGGTGATTTCACCATAGTTGACGTCGGTCCCGACTGGCGTCCAGGTTGCCGCGACTTTCTGATTCGGGTCACGACCTTCCATCACCAGCGGCGCCCACTGCTCGATCTGCTTGTGATCGGTAGAGAACTTCATGCCCTGGAACAGGGTAGTTTTCTGCAACGCATCATAACGCTTAGTCAGATACTCGACATTTTTGTCGCCCCAAACGAAGCTCATGTGCGGAGTAGAGTTGATGAATGAACGCGGATCGTGCATCACACCGCGCTGCACCTGCGAAGTCCAGAACTGGCGAGAAATCATGAATGCTTCGTTGATTTCCAGCGCTTTGCTCACGTCGATTGAACCGTCTGCACGCTCTGGCGTGTAGTTCAGTTCCATGTTAGCCGAGTGGCCGGTACCGGCGTTGTTCCAGCCGTTTGAAGATTCCAGCGCGACGCCATCGAGACGCTCTACCATCAGCTGTTTCCAGCCCGGCTGTAACTCTTGCAGCCAGGTACCGAGGGAAGCGCTCATCACGCCGCCGCCGATCAACAAGACATCGGTTTTTTCCGGCGCGGTGTCCGCATGAACCACTGAAGAGACAAGCAGTGCTGCCAGGCTTAGGGCAGGCACGATTTTTTTGGTGTGAGTCATTCTGATCCTGATCTTTGTACTTTGCAGGTGAACGTTAAAATTTCGGTTTGCAAATTAAAAGATTGTTACGAAAAGATTAACTTGTTTTTAGTTAATTAAGTATTGGTGTTAATTACTTAACTTACATAAAAGGGATTTGGCGGTAATTTAAACAATAAACAACAAGAGAGGGGATATATATCCGCTTGTAGAACGCGGTTATTCTTTATATCCGGCAAAACGACTTAGGTCAAATAAAACGCTTGCTGCGGTTCAGCAAGCGTTTATCTTTTTAGACTCGCAGCTTCACACCGCGTTTAATTGACATGCCATATCCCGCCAGTGCACAGCCGGCAATAAACCACGGAATCCATTGCACAATACGGGAATCACTGCCGCTTAATGATTGCAAATTGTTCACCACCAAAATGATGGTGATGGTCATACACACCATCGAGAGTAGCGGTGCCCAGAACACGGTAAAGCGACTGTCGTCAGTCTTAACGCGGCGGAAAAACAGCACTACCGCGGCAGAAACGCCCAGTTGTAAAACAAGAATGCACAATGTTGCCACGGCGGAACCAATTGCGAAGATATGCACCATCGGATCGAGACCCGCACTACCCATGCCCGCCAGCAGCATCAGCATAATGACACTGTGAACGTGGCTGGCGTTGTGCGGTGTACCGTTGGTGGGATGGGTTTTGCACAGCTCTTTCCAGATCAATCCATCACGGCTGATACTGAACAAGTAACGCGATATGTTGTTATGAAACGCCAGCGCTGCCGCAAACAAACTGGTGATCAGCAGGACCGACATGGTTTCTACCGCCCACTGTCCAACATATTGCCGCGTGATGTTGAACACAAAGTTACCGGGATCTTTGCTGGCAATCGCCACAATCTGGTCAAAACCATAGGCCTGCACTAATGACCAACTGGTGAAACAGAAGAAAGCCGTAATGAGTAGCAGGGCGCAGACCGTCGCGCGTGGCACGGTTTTCTGCGGGTCACGACACTCCTCGGCATAAATGGCAGTGGATTCAAAACCAATAAACGCCGCGATGGTGAATATAAACGCGATGCCCAAATTACCCTGCATAAATACCGACGGTTCAAACGACTGGAACGTATAGGGGCCGACTTTTTTGATAAGCAGCATCACGTCGGTTAACAGGACGATGGTCACTTCCGCTAACATCAATATACCCAGTAACTTGCCGCCGACCTCGACTCGTTTAATGCTGAGCATCCAGCAGATTAACACCGCCAGCATGCTCAGTGCCCACCAGGGAATATGGGTGGAAAAGTGCTCTTCAATAAATAATTGCGTGAAGAATCCCAGCATGGCAACGATCGCAATCTGAATGGAAATATATGCCATCACGGCCAGCACCGAGGCTGACGCCCCCCAATTTTCTCCCATGCCCTTTGATATATAGGTATAAAACGCACCCGCATTGTTAACGTGGCGGCTCATGGCAATAAATCCCACCGCGAACAACATGAGTATGATGCAGGAGAGAATATAGAAAACCGGGATCCCACCCCCGTTACCGGAGATGATGGCCACCGGTAAACCTCCCACCACGCCCGTCAGCGGCGAAGCGGCTGCGACAACAAAAAAGACCAGAGAAAATAAACCCAACGTATTTTTGCGTAAGCCTGAATCCGAATTCATCGCCAATGCCCTCAACAGCAGGAGAAATTTCTCAGGCAGTCTGTGCCGCCTGAGGCAGGTAACTTAGCGGCATCATTTCTCAGTCTTGAGGCTATCGGATAGAAAAAATCGGACAGTCGCGCAGTGCAACGTTGCACCCTTTTAGTGCTCAGTAAAACGCAGCCGATGGAAATAATCATCGTGGGTAATTCTGCGCTGATAATCGCAGGGCGTGGTGCTGACAAACTTTTTAAATTCACGCAGGAAGTGGGACTGGTCACTGAATCCCAGGTCAAAAGCCAGCTCACTGAATGACAGATCCTGGCGTGAATGAATGGTGTTGATGGCTGACTGGCAGCGCAGAATACGACTGAATGCTTTCGGTGATAGCCCGGTGTCCTGACGGAACTGGCGCTGGATGGTGCGGCAAGAGTATCCGGTTAAGGCTTCCAGTTGATCAACGCGGATGTTGCCATTTAATTTCCGCATGGTCTGAATAATCAATGAGGTGACGGAGGAGGCTTTACGCACCAGACGTGGCGTAAAGTACGCATTAAACAACGCTATCTGCCGGGAGAAATCTCGCGCTTGCACGATTTGCTCGAAAGCCAGACGCGCATCCGGCACCACATCGAGAAAACTGAATTCACTGTCAGGTATTTCCTCGGCCATGACGTCGAGAAAGTCAGGAATGATGCCCGGCGCAAAGCGTACGCCAAAATAGTGATGGTTATGCTGCATATCTGCGCCACGCGCCTCCAGCGTGGTGCCGCAAACGCGGGCGCTGGGATGTTGTGCATCGCAGTCAAACACAATATCAACACATCCGTCCGGTATGGCCAGCGTCATGCTGGCATGCTGCGCCACTTCAAAACTGTAGAAGTGGGAGATAGCCGGATTATCTGAGGCAATCAACGAATAATGCTGCGCGGCATTCAGCACAAACCATGGCTGTTCAGGTTGAAATCCACGATGTCGATACAGAGGTAAGTGTGTCATGGCGTGCTCCGGTGCAGGCGTTATCTGCGTTGAGTAATGCAAGCCCTGTGCCACAGCCCGAGGATTTCCCTGTCGCAAATATTCAATACAGCCTGTTTCTGGCGCGTTATTTGTTATAGCGAAGACGCAAATAGCTGATTGAAGAGGCGCAATATGAGTGATTCAACCCGGATTGATTTTATCTACCTGTCGGAACAGGACATGATTCGTGCTGGCGTGACCGATATGGCCGCCTGCGTGGATACCATGGAAGAGATGTTTGGTTTGCTGTATCACGGCGACTACCGCATGGCAGGCGCGAATAACGATTCACACGGCGCGATGGTGACTTTCCCGGAGAACTCACCTTTCCCCGCGATGCCCAAACCCACCGCAGACCGCCGCATGATGGCGATGCCCGCCTATTTAGGCGGTAATTTCTGCACCGCAGGCGTGAAATGGTATGGCTCTAACATCGCTAATCGCGAAAAAGGCCTGCCGCGCTCCATTCTGATGTTCACCCTGAATGACGCTGACACCGGCGCACCGCTGGCACATATGTCGGCCAATCTCTTATCTGCTTACCGTACTGGCGCGGTGCCCGGTGTGGGCGCGCGTCATCTGGCACGTAAAGATTCGCGAGTGATTGGCTTACTCGGGCCGGGCGTGATGGGAAAAACCGCTGTTGCGGCATTCATCGCCGTTTGCCCGCAGATCGATACCATCAAAGTGAAAGGTCGTGGTCAGCGTAGTCTCGATAATTTCCTCACCTGGGTGCAAGAGACCTATCCGCAAATTAAACAGGTAAAGATTGTCGATTCGCTGGAAGAGGTGGTGCGTGGAAGTGACATTGTCACCTATTGCAGCTCCGGCGAAGTGGGCGATCCCGCCACCTATCCCATTGTGAAACGTGAATGGGTAAAAGCCGGGGCATTCCTGGCGATGCCCGCGCTGTGCAGCATTGATGCCGGCATGGAGCAGGCTGATGTACGCAAAGTACTGGATAACACCGGCTTGTATCACGCCTGGTTTGACGAAGTGCCCAAACCCGCTCATCGCACTATTCCAATTATCGGCGTGCGTTTTATGGATATGTTGGACGCTGGGCAGCTGCAGGCGGAGCAACTTGAAGATATCGGCAAGATCGTCGCCGGAGAAGCACCGGGTCGCCAGAACGATGAGGAGATCATCATCATGTCCGTCGGTGGGATGCCGGTAGAGGACGTGGCATGGGGCACAGTGCTGTATCGCAAGGCCATCGAGCAAGGCATCGGCGTGAAACTGAACCTGTGGGAATCACCGGTTTTAAGCTAATACATTGATCATAAGAGAAAATATCATGACGAATATCATCAAGGTTAAAACCGGTTCAAAATTTGAAGAGCAGGCAAGTTATTCGCGGATTGTCGCGGTAGATAACTGGATTTATGTGTCCAACACTGCCGGGCGCAACCCGCAGACCAAAGAGATTCCTTCCGATTTGCGTGAACAGACCTTGCAGGTGTTTGCCAACATTGAAGCCGCGCTGGCCGCTATCGATGCATCATTACAGGATGTGGTGTGCTCTCGGGTGTTTATTCAAAACCCGGAGGATGTCCCAACGGTGATGGCCATCATTGGTGAGAAATTTAGAGGTGTGAATCCTGCATCCACCGTCACCTGTCCACCGCTCGGATCAACCGTTTATAAAGTTGAGCTGGAAGTCACTGCCTATCGTGGTGCGGGCAAAGCCGAGGTTCAGGAAATTACCGTAGCCCTGTAAGGGCGGGAGACGCGTTATGGCACCTGTTATTACGCCAGTGACAACTTCAGAAGTTATGCCTGCGGCCACCACCGTGGTGATCATTGGCGGGGGCATCGTCGGGTTAACCGCCGCGCTGACGCTGGCAGAACGCAACATTCCGGTGGTGGTGCTGGAGAAAGGGCGCATTGCGGGCGAGCAGTCATCACGCAATCTGGGTTGGATACGTAAAACCAGCCGGGCGTTGGAGGATATTCCGCTGGCGCAGGCGGCAGATCGACTGTGGGCCGGAATGGCGGCGCGGGTAGGCAGTGATGTGGGTTATCGCCAGGCGGGCATTATGTTTGTCGCCCGTGACGAGAAGCAGATGGCGATGCATGAAAAATGGCTTAACGGCGTCAATGCCGCGGGATTAGATACCCGTCTGCTCAGCCATAGCGAAGTAGCCGCCCATGTTCCGGGTGGCGCGGGAAAATGGGCAGGCGGCATTTTTACCGCTTCGGACGGACGCGCTGAACCAACACTGGCGGCGAGCGCGATAGCCCAAGCCGCGCTGGCAAAGGGTGCCGTGATTATTGAACAATGCGCGGTGCGCGCCCTTGCCACGCAAAACGGGTGCGTGAGCGGCGTGGTGACGGAACAGGGTGAAATTCGTTGCGATCAGGTGCTGCTAGCCGCCGGTGCCTGGTCACGGCGCTTTTTAGGTAACCACGGTATCAACCTGCCCACCTTACCGCTGATCTGTTCGGTGATGCGCACAAAACCGCTGCAAGGCCCAACCAACATCGCCGTCGGCGCGCCAGATTTCTCGTTCCGTCAACATCAGGATGGCGGCTTTATTGTGACGCAGCGCGGCGCATTGGATGCCCCCTTGACGCTTGATCATTTGTTGATCGGAACCCGTTATATGCCGCAGTTACGCCATGCGCGCGACAATTTACGTATCTCGCTGGGCAAATATTTCGTGAAGGACCTTGCGATGGCGCGGCGCTGGCGACACGATCGACGCTCGCCCTTTGAGCACGTCCGCACCCTGGACCCGCAAGCCAATCCTGCATTGAACAGTGAAGCCATGCGCAATTTACGTGCTGCCTGGCCCGCCTTTCAGCAGGCGGAAATGGCGGCGTCATGGGCGGGAGTGATTGACGTGACGCCGGATTCTAACCCGGTGATCGGCCCGGTGGCCTCAATGCCGGGATTGACGCTGGCCACCGGTTTTTCAGGGCACGGTTTTGGCACTTCACCAGCAGCGGGGCAGTTGGCTGCGGATTTGCTGACCGGACATGTACCGATTATTGATCCTTCACCGTATCGCTTTGAGCGTCTGATGTAGGCGTGATTAGCTATGGTTATGTTGCAGGCTGGGGCCTCACAGGGGGTGTTTACCTTAGTGCGGGTTCTGGCTGAGTTCGCAACGTTTTAAGAGCAGTTCAGTTCACACTTCGTCATTTATATCTCCACTTAACGTGTTCATCATCCCACCCACAATTGTATTACCTTATTGTCTCTAATGACTTGTTAATACTTTATGTGGGCAATCGCATGGCTAACAAAACGTTGTATGAAAAACTGGTCGATCAACACGTCGTCCGTCAGTTAGACGATGATGGGCATGTTCTGCTCTATATCGATCGCTCCATTTTGAATGAATACACCAGCCCGCAAGCCTTCAGTGGTTTGCGCGAACATCAACGTTCGGTGCGCCATCCGGCGACGATTTTGCTTAATGTCGATCACGTGAATCCCACCCGTCCACAGCGTGATGACGCCATGACGGATGCGGGAGGACAACTTCAGGTGGAGTACTTCCGCCAGAACGCGGCACATTTCGGCATTGAACTGTTTGATGTCATGGACCCGCGTCAAGGTATTGAGCACGTTGTTGCCCATGAACAAGGGATGGTGATGCCCGGCATGGTGATTGCGGCGGGTGACAGCCACACCACCACCTATGGCGCGTTTGGTGCGCTGGGTTTCGGTATTGGCACCTCGGAAATTGAACATCTGTTGGCCACGCAAACGCTGATTTACCGCAGACTGAAAACCATGCAGGTTAACGTCAGCGGTGAACTGCCTTATGGCTGTTCGGCTAAGGATATTATTCTCGCGCTGATTGAGACTATCAGCGCTTCTGGGGCAACCGGCTACGCCATTGAATTCTGCGGGCCGACTATTGAGGCGCTGAGCATGGAAGGGCGCATGACCCTGTGCAATATGGCGGTGGAAGCGGGCGCACGCGGGGCGATTATCGCGCCGGATGAAAAAGTGTTCGCCTATATTGAAGGCAAACCACAAATGCCAACGGGCGCACTGTGGGAGCTGGCAAAATCAGCGTGGCTGACGTTGCGCAGCGATCCTGATGCGAAGTTTGACCGGAGCATTTCACTCGATTGCAGCGACCTTGAACCGAAAGTGACCTGGGGGATTAGCCCAGATCAAACCAGTGCGATCAGCGGTTGTGTACCGGATCCCGCGCAGGAGAAAGACCCGGTAAAACAGCAAGCTCTGCACACTGCATTAAACTATATGGGGCTTGAACCCGGCACGCCATTGTCACACATCGCCATTACCCATGCTTTTATCGGCTCATGCACCAACGGGCGCATTGAGGATCTACGCGCGGCGGCTGCCGTAATTGGCGAACGGAAAATTGCCCGTCATGTGCGCGGTATCATTGTGCCCGGCTCCACTCAGGTGCGGCAGCAGGCGGAAGAAGAGGGCTTAGCGGATATATTTCAGCGCGCGGGCTTTGAGTGGCGGCAGTCGGGGTGTTCTATGTGTCTGGCAATGAATGAAGATGTGCTGGCACCGGGCGACCGCTGTGCCTCGGGCACCAATCGTAATTTTCCTGGCCGCCAGGGGGCGGGCGCACGAACGCATTTAATGAGCCCGGCAATGGTGGCTGCCGCCGCAGTTGCGGGCCACCTGATCGATGTACGCAGCTTGATGACAGCAGAGGTGCAAAATGGAAGCGTTTAACAATATCACCGGCAGAATTGCGCCATTGCCTGCCGCAAATATCGACACTGATGTCATCATGCCAAAGCAATTTCTGAAAGGCATCGATCGGCAGGGGTTGGACCGGGGCGTATTCTTTGACCTGCGTTTTCTGGCCGATGGCACGCCCAATCCTGCCTTCATTCTCAATCAGCCGGGCTGGCAGCAGGCAACCTTTCTCTTGGTCGGGGCCAACTTTGGCTGTGGTTCCAGCCGTGAACATGCGGTTTGGGGGCTCAATCAGTTGGGGATCCGCGCGATTATCGGCACCAGCTTTGCCGGAATTTTTGACGATAACTGCCAGCGCAATGGTGTGCTGACACTGACGTTGAGCGAGGAAGACTATCAGCAGTTAAGTGCAGCAACAGCCGATGCCGCTCACAATCAAATCACCGTATCACTGGAGCAGCAGACCATCCGCTTTGGTCAGCACACCCTCCCTTTTCACGTCAGCGCGTTGAAACGTGAGATGTTGTTAGGCGGTGGCAGCGCAGTGGACTGGACGCTGCAATATGAATCGGATATTTCGCAGTTTGAAGTTCAACATTTCGCTCAGCGTCCGTGGCTGCAACGGGTAAAAGGACCAACAGCATGAGTAACGTGTCTGATTGTGGTGCATCACCGTTTATCGACGGCTTTGTGCTCAAAGACGTGAAGCTGGCAAATGGCGTCACACTGCGGGTGGCGATGGGCGGTGAAGGCTCGCCGCTGTTGATGTTGCATGGTCATCCGCAGAACCATCTGGCGTGGCGAAAAGTCGCGCCACAGCTGGCAGAAAAATATCAGGTCATTCTGCCGGATTTACGCGGTTACGGAGACAGCGACAAACCGGTCAGCGATGAACAGCATCTTACTTATGCGAAACGCAGCATGGCCGAAGATATCAGCCAGCTTATCGATGCGCTGGGGCTTGAGCGAGTGGCGTTTGTCGGACACGATCGCGGCGGCCGCGTTGGGCATCGTCTGGCACTGGATCATCCCGAAAAACTCGCCTGCTGTACCTTTGTCGATATCGCGCCAACCGCAACCATGTATGCGCAAACCGATAAAGCCTTTGCTACGCGCTATTTCTGGTGGTTTTTCCTTATTCAGCCCTATCCGTTACCTGAAACCATGATCGGCCACGATCCGGCGTTCTTCTTGAAAAAACACATTGAGGGCCAGCTCAAAACGCCAGATGCCACCTCGGAGGAAATCTTCAATGATTACCTGCGCTGTTATCAGCAGCCGGAGATGATTCACGCCGTGTGTGAGGATTACCGTGCCGCCGCGACCATTGATTTAGAACAAGATGCACAGGACAGCGAGAAACGTATCGCCTGTCCGTTGCAATTGCTCTGGGGTGAAAAGGGCACGGTGGGCCAGCTATATGATGTGGTTGCAACCTGGCAGGATAAAGCGCGGGATGTGCAGGGAAGTGCGCTGCCGTGTGGACATTCACCCCAGGAAGAGGTGCCAGAGCTATTCCTTAACGAGCTTCAGGGCTTTCTGAACTCTGTGCTATAAACGCGTGATGTGAATTAAACGCGGAAAAATATGAAACGAGAACTGGCTGGCAAAAACACCCAGAAGCCGCTGCAGGGTTGGCCCTCCGTCGAAGACCTCTATGTCTTTATCAGTGTGGCGCGCCATGATGGATTTGGTCGTGCCGCTGTGGAGTTGGGTCAGTCGCCATCGTATATCAGCAAACGCATTGCCATTCTGGAGAAGCAGCTGGATACCCGGCTGTTTTTCCGCACCAATCGCGTGATGCGCCTGACGCCAGAAGGTGAACAGGCACTGGAAGGCGCAAGGCAAGTCATCGAGGAGATGGATTCATTTTTGAATAATTTCCAACAGTGGCGCGGTGCATTAACCGGCGAGATGACTGTCGGATGTTCCCTCGGCTTCGGTCAGGACTATCTCTCTGATGCCATTTCAGCTTTTATCTCTTTGCACCCTTCGTTGAATATCAAACTTGTTCTTAGCGACCGTCAAATTGACCTGATGCAGTCAGGCACCGATGTGGATATTCAGGTGGGAGACGATCTGAATGACGCCTATATCGCCCGTAAGTTGGCCGCAAACCGGCGCATTCTTTGCGCATCCGCTGAATATTTACAGCATCACGCTCCCCTTCATTCTCTGGATGGATTAATCGACCACAGCTGTTTAATCATCAATGAGAAGCATAATACTTTCGGTCATTGGGCGTTGACGGACGGTAAACAGCAGGTGTTGTGTCGGCTGAATAGTCATTATTCGTCGAACAGCGGCAAGGTTATTCTTAATTGGGCGTTAAAGTCGCACGGTATTGCGCTGCGCTCTGCATGGGATGTTGCCCCTTATCTGGCCAGTGGTGAACTGGTGCATGTTTTACCGCAGTGGTATCAGGAGGCAAATATTTGGGCGGTGTATACGCAACGGACATCAGAATCGCCGCGCATTAAAGTCTTTATTGATTTTTTGGTGCAATACTTTGCAAAAAAAAGCCTGTCACGGGAGTGGCAGGCTTAATTTCAGCTTCGGTGCGTAGGTTAACATTAGCCGTACGCCACTTTACTGTTGATGTGGTACAGCGTTGCGGTGGCAGCCATCACATGCTGACCATCATGGCCCGGCTCATGGGATTCAACATCGGTAATGTGATAACCCACGGCGCCTGCGGCGAGTGTTTTCTTCACAATCGCATCAGTCAGCTCTTCCATCGAGGTGGCCCAGCTCACTGAAGTGAAGCCTACAGGGTGAATCGATGATAATTCGCGATGAGTAAGATCAGCACGAACTAAAACCGGTTTAACATTTTGCGGTGTGAAAATAGAAATTACATCATTAATAAGTTCTTTCATGGTCATACTCCTCAAAAACATTCGAGCCGATTTCTAAGCTACAGGTTTTATTGTTGATAATGGGTTTATAAATACCGGCAGTTGCGCACGACAGATTATCTGCGCCGGTACGTTAATAAACACCTTTTGAGGTTATGCGTTTTAGCTTTAGTTGCTAATTAGTTGTTAAGAAAAGTTCAGCCACAACTCTGACAATCTTTCGGGAATATTTTTTCATCTGCTTACATTTATCACGTTCAGATAAATAAATGGGGCGCCTAAATACGCCCCAAAAGGTTAAAACTCGCGTTGACCACCCAACTCAATGACCCGATTCGGTGGGATGTTGAATTGCTCATGCGCGCGCAACGCATTGCGCTGGCAGAAGTGGAAGATGCCGCCTTTAATCCGCGCCAGTCCTTTGCGCTTTTTCATCACCAGGGTGTCATGGGAAGTGAAGAAAGAGGCTTCGTTGACGGTACAACCAAATCCTTCCAGTCCACATAAATGCAGGACTTCAGCCATAGACGGTACTTCTCGCCAGCCGTAAGCCGCTGTGACCTGCCAAAAAGAGGCTGACAGTTGAGTAATGGTGATACGTTTCTGGTTGTGCACGCGCGGGGTATCAGTGGTGCGGATATTCAATAACACCACGCGTTTGTGCAAAACCCGGTTGTGTTTCAGGTTGTGCAACAGCGCCTGCGGGATTTCAAACTCTTTGCGCGCAAGGAAGATGGCGGTGCCAGGCACGCGGCTGGGAGGGTTGGTTTCCAGCGATTTCACCAGTGCCTGCAGGCTTTCCGGATCGTTGTTCAACCGCTTAATCAGCCGATTACGCTCGGTGCTCCAGATCAGCATCAATCCCATCATCGTCAAGGCCATCAGCACCGGCACCCAACCGCCTGATAATAGCTTCATCAGGTTAGCGGCAAACAGCGGTACATCAATCGTCAACATGCAGACCAAAAATACCAGCGCCAGCGGCAGCGGCCATTTCCAGTTGCGCAGCGCCACCACGCCCGCAAGGCACGCGGTGATCACCATGGTGCCGGTCACCACAATACCGTACGCAGAGGAGAGGGCGGAAGACTGACGGAACGCCAGCACGATCACGGTGACGGCAACAAACAGTAGCCAGTTAACCACTGGAATATAGATTTGCCCGGATTCGGTATGCGAGGTGAACACAATGCGCATCGGCGGCAGGAAGCCTTGACGAATCGCCTGATGGGTTAAGGTGTAGACGCCTGAAATCACCGACTGTGCGGCGATGACAGTGGCGAGGGTCGATAACACAATCAGCGGAATCTGCCCCCAACCCGGTGCGAGGTTGAAAAACGGGTTGTTGATGGCTTGGGCGTCAGCGATGACTAATGCGCCTTGCCCAAAGTAGTTGAGCACCAGAGCTGGCATCGCGATCACCAACCACGCCATGCGAATGGGGGCTTTGCCAAGATGACCCATATCCGCGTACAAGGCTTCAGCACCGGTGACCGCCAGTACCACCATGCCCAGTGCGGCAAAGGCGAGCGTTTCGTGAGTGACTAAAAACGTTAATGCAAAAGCGGGATTGAGGGCATGCAGCACGGTGGGATTGAGCAAGATGCCGCGAATGCCCAATGCACCAATGGAAACAAACCAGATAAACATCACAGGGCCAAATACCTTGCCCACTTTCTCTGTGCCGTGTTTTTGAATCATAAACAGTAGGGTGAGGATCACTACCGCCAGCGGCACGACATATTTATCCAGATGCGGTGAGACCACCTCAATGCCTTCAATCGCCGACAGTACGGAAATGGCCGGTGTGATGATGCCGTCACCATAGAAGAACGCGCCGCCGGTCAGACCCGCGAGCACAATAATATGGCCTATTTTCGGGCTGACATGGCGACGCGCCAGGGACATCAGCGTCAAAATACCGCCTTCACCATCGTGGTCAGCGCGCATGACAAAACAGACATATTTCAGGGTCACGATCAGAGTGAGTGCCCAGAAAATCAGCGATAAAAACCCCATCACTGCGGTGGTGGAGACAGAACCATCCGGCAGGATTGAAAGACACTCTTTGAGGGTGTAGAGCGGGCTGGTACCGATATCTCCAAACACGATCCCGGCGGCGGCTAACATGCCAGCAGGCAGGGATAGTTTCTCGGTCTGACTCATAAAATTCCTGTTTCTTATCAGTATGGAACGGCGATGACTGTGTGTATGAAGCAGAACATATCGCTTAACCCGAGAGGTGAATAGCAGGTGGCGATTTTATGCACTGCATTTTTACGCCTTAATGCCATATTTTTACGCCATTTTTATATCGCAGCTTACTTTTTGATCTCAGAATAGCCGATAAATCAGAAGCAAACTGACGGCTGACGACCACAAATGCGACAGAGATAAACGAATCCTATCCGGATCGTTTTTCCTCCCCATCCGTTAAACCACATTTATCCGCCATTTACGTTGCCTGACCTACATTCGAGCCAATCCTTGATGGACCTTTTATTTCTATAACCAACCAAATTTACCGACTATCCGCACCGTTGCGTAGTATCGACCCAGGATGCGACCATCGCCGAACTGATGGAAGTGGATTTCAAATAAAAAAGCCGCGCAACGATGCGCGGCTTCAAACACTTGTCTTACCAGCCTTTGATAATATCGCCTTTATAGATTTCGTTGGCTTTATCCAGCACCGGCTGCGACTGGAACGCTTCTTTTAACTTCTGCACATTGGCACTGTCTTTATTGTCTTCACGCGCCACGATGGCATTGACGTAAGGTGAGGCTTTACCTTCCATAAACATACCATCACGTGAAGCGGAGAGATTAACCAGTGCGGCAAAGTTGTTATTGATGATTGAAATATACACCTGTGGATCGTCCAGCGTACGTGCCAGCTGTGGCGTATCGACTTCGATGATTTTCAGCTTCTTCGGATTGTCGGTGATATCCAGCGTAGTTGGCAGCAATCCAGCTTCCGGTTTGACCTTAATCAACCCCTGCGCCTGTAACAGCAACAGACTGCGGCCCAGCGTTGTGGCTTCGTTTGAAATGGTGATGGTGGCACCATCAGGCAGCTCACTCAGCGATTTAATTTTGCGAGAGTAGCCGGCAATCGGGAACACGAAAGTATTGGTGACCACTGCAAATTTGTAGCCGCGCTCTTTTGACTGCATTTCAAGGTAAGGCAGGCTTTGGAAGGCGTTAACATCGACATCTTTGTTCATCAAAGCTTCATTGGGCTGCACATAGTCATTGAACGCCACCACATCGACATCCAACTGATATTTATCATGCGCCACTTGTTTGACGGTCTGCCAGAGCGCTTCATCAGGACCGGTATTGATCGCGACTTTGATGGTGTTGTCTTTATTGTTATCGCAAGCGCTCAGCAGTGAAACCGCGGCGGCGAGCAGGGTAGTAAGCACAATTTTCTTCATAACACAGGTCCCTTAGAAACGTAGGGAACGGACTATAATATACGTCTGGACGTCTGTACATCCGTTATCGGTGCGTTTGCTTATAATTCAGCCATTCATTCATTGCTGCCATCCATAGCAAATAGTCATTAATCGCCGTGATTGACATTGATTCTGACTGATATATCCAGCATGAAACCATTCAGTAAAAACACAGTATTTTTATCATGCAAGGGCTTTTAAAGCGCAGCGCGTAAATGAGATCGATCTCATTCATCAGCGTTGGTATGGGTTTTTGTCGATGCAGTGACTGTTGGGATTGGGAATTTTTGCAAATTGTCATATTAATATAACTGCATTGTGCATTCAGGGACTGACAAGATAATCTGTTGCCGCAGATTATCTTGTTATAGATCAGGAGAGGATGATGCAGTCCGTTAAAGCGTTGGATATGGAGCAGTTGAATACGTTGCTGGCAAGTGGTAAGCACCCTTCAGTTATTATTGGCTTTACGCTTACCAGCGATGCGTTTTTTACCATGGCCGCTTACTGGCGCGACCGGGGTGTCACCATTGAAAAGCGCGATGAGTTTTTCGTTGCCACCACCGAGAATTCCCTGACCACTTCCTAAAACGTACCGCTCAACACCTTAAAGCGCGAGTTTAATAAAGGCATGCAGATCGTTTATCGCCTGTTCCCGCGCTTCAGTCTCTTGCACCACAATCAGTAAATCCGCATAGCCGTTTAGCATTGCGCTGAGCTGACCGCGAAGCCATCAGCTATTTATCGATTGGCGTGGCTGCTGCTTGAGAAGTACTCGCAGCTCAAAGAGATTGGCAAGCACGTCAACACCGGACTGGCGGAATAATCATGACTTAAGGCAGCGGATATATCGCGCCGCTGCCTCTTTCACCTTTTTTGCTCATCGCGGGTCTAGCCTCCGTCCCATGCCGTGCTTGAGATCTGGAGCGGGATTATCGCGGCTGCAACTGATAAATCCACGCAGTAATCTTTTGGCCATCGAGGGTGGTGACTTCAACATCAATCCGATCATAACCGTCCTCGAACTCATCCAGCATCGGCCAGTGTGACGTTAGATTTGGCGAAAAGAATAACGATCCCGCAACGGTGCCCGCATGCTTGTCCAGCACGATGCCGGGAAAATCCGCAGCCGCACCCCAACCGCGTTCATAGAACTGCCCATTAACCGTTCCCGCCAGCCATTCACCGCCGATGTTTTCCAGAATATGGGCATTTACGTGTCCAGGTTGTAGGGTGCCATACACAAATAAAGGTTTCATTTTCCCTCGTAAAATCAATCAAAAGAGTGACTCTAGCCGCCGATGACTGAATTGTCATCTTCAAGATTAGGTGAGTTGCCTGGTCGCCATCAATGGCGTAATGCTCGTCAGTAAAGGACTCTGGTTGGTTATTGATAAGTGGCCTGTCTTTTCAGTGCGGGCTCTGCCGCCACTACTGCCCCCTCTGGGCCGTCCTCGCGCCGCTGACGCGGTACCTTCGACTTCCACGTCGTGCCGGACGGACCGTTCGCGGATGACCATCCATGGTCGGCCGCGAACTGCCCCACGCCTCCCCGCGTGGGGCTCCTGGCCCAACGTAAAAGTCTCAGCGCTGCGGATAACCCTGAGGGGGCAGCAGAGGCGTCATAGCCTCAGGCAATGTGCCCTTTTTGACAACCCGCACTGAAGCTAATGAGCAGGCTGGGGCCGCACCGGGGCAGGCATCCGCAGCGCTGAGCTGAGCGAGTCTGCCAGGAGAGCCCGCAGGACTCGGGCGAAAGGTGGCGCTGGAACATGGATGTTCCATCGGCACCGGTCCGTTAAGGCAGACGAGTGAAGTGAAGGCACCGCGTAGCGGCGCGAGGACCGCCAGCCCCGGTGCGGCTCCAGCCGGCGTTATCGTCAGTCGCTTAACTGACAAGCATTACGCCATAAATGACAACCCTACGACGATCGTGCGCGGTTTTCGTAGGGTACGCATTTATACATGTCAGAGGAAGATGACTTATTACTGGGTCAAATCATCATACACACTGCGTAACCGTGTGCGTAAATAGAGCACCGCCTTATGCTTGCGTGATAACAGCGTTTGCACGCTCACATCCATCTCGTCAGCCAACTCGTTGTAGCTGTAATCCAGCAGCTCAGTTTTCTCAAACACCTCGCGCTGTGTCTCAGGAAGTTCGGCTAAGGCGGCTTCCAGCTCCTCCCACAGCAGCGTTTTAAGATAATCATCTTCCGGTGTTTGCGGCACGCCGAATAACGTTTCCGCCAGTTCATCTTCGGGAAAATCTTCTTCATCAGCACCGGTGAACAACTCGGCCAACGGCAGTTCACGCTTTTTTCGTGCCCGGTCGGTCATTTCATTACGTGCTGCACGGAATAGCCACGCCGCCACATTCTCAACCGGCTGTTCCACCTGCATCAGTTTGTACGTCACTTCTTGCAGAATATCGTCAGCATCTTCGCTCACCGCAGTGCGACCGCGAATAAATGCCCGCAATTTGTTGCGGCAGGCGCTGAGTGCTGACAGCAGCAGTGAATCCTGCGCCATGAGGCTTACTCGGCGTCTGGAGATTGCGGAGCACGTTGGTCAGGCTGATCGCGGGTCTCATCGCGACGACCATGTCGGTCACAGCGATCTCGGCGACCGCGACGAAATCCTTCACGACGATGCTGCATAAACTCCTCACGCTGTTCGGGGCTCATTTGCATCCAACGTTCGTGCATCCGGCGACGCGCCATACCGAACATGCCCGGACGGAAACCCAATCCGCCAAACAGAATGCGACACAGTGCCAGCAGACCTATCGCCTGCCAAAAGCCGATACTCTTCACGCCGATAATGGCGGGAAGAATGGCATTCCATAACGACATCACCAGCAAGCCCAGCACGGCAATCAACACCGCACCCAGCAGCAGCGGTTTCAGCATCCGGTGGCGGGCAAAAGGGTGACCACGGTGGTGTCTGTGCATATCAAAATCTCTCATTGTGTTGTTCCTCATTACATTAGCGGAAATCGCCTGGTAATGAGGTAGACGAATGAGCGATGCAAATATTGCTGGGTAAATTCATTCTTTTAAAAAAAATTCTGATTCTCACTGTTTTGGCTCATTCCAACGCGGTTTGAGCCGCAAGCTCAAACCATCAATTGACGAAGGAAACGCAGATCCATTTGCTGATCCAACGTCAGCAACATTTGATAGAGCGCCGGCGCATTTACCACATCAGCACAGCAATCGTAAAACTTTTCCTCACGTTCACTGGCGCTGAAGGGCTCATCGAGCGTGCCGCGAGCACGTCGCCTTGAATGCACGATTTCCTGCCCATCTTTGAAGCGTAAGGTGAGAACGTGGGGCAAGTCCCGGCTTTCAGCTTCCTGTTCGGCTGTCCAGGGATCGAGGGTAACCATCGCCAACTGGCTGGTCTCACTCTGTTGTTGCACACGTTCCAGGGTAAAATCCTGCACGCTCAACGTGCCGTGTTTCAGCATCATCGCGACACAATATTGCATGGAAAAACGCGCCTGCATCTCATCTTCCGGCTGGTGATAAGCCAGATTGCGGCAGTTGGCAATGCCCACCTGACAATGCACACTCTCAATGTCGTCGATGTTCAACCTTTGCTGTTGTTGGAGGTCAACAATGGCATCAAGAATGCGATGTGTAGAGCCACAGCACGGGTACTTTTTCGGCATCACTCCGATGCATTCAATCACATGTTGTTCCGCGCCTGGCAATGAGGGTTGGTTGACTTTCCCGGCGTACAACTCCGCAAAACCCTGAGCACACTCAATGATATCCAGTCGCCCCTGCATACCGGTTTTGGCCAGTGTTGCGGCATCAACCGCGTTCCGCGCCGCCATGCCAGCATGAAACGGTTTTAACGGTGTGCCGAACTGCCCTTTAACGCCGCTCGCCAGGCTAACCGCGATGCTTAAAGCACGTGCGATTCCCGCTGCATCCAGCCCCATTAAGGCAGCTACGCCCGCCGCACTGCCGATACAACCGACCGTTGATGTCCCGTGCCAACCCGCCGTGTAGTGCTGATAGCCGATGGCCTCACCAATATAGGCCTGGGCCTGCAAGCCAATGAGATAAGCGCGTATCAACGCTGGACCGGTTGCATCCTTAGCGACAGCAAGCAGCGCCGGAACCAAGACAGCGGATGCGTGACTCATACCTGGCGCAAAATTGTCATCAAAGTCGATGGCGTGTGCGGCAGTAGCATTCATCAATGCATCCTGCGACGGAGTACGTTGCATGCCAGGCCAGGCCTGTTGCACCGACTGGGTTGAAAAATCACTACGGCCAGCCACCAAACATGCCAGCGTATCTGTGATTGCCTCACACGCCAGTTGACGAGCTCGGTGAGAAAAGGGCGGTGGCGTCGCGCACCACTGTGCCAGCGTTTCAATTAACGTCATGATGTCACCTCCATATCGAGAGCCGTAAATAGCGTGTGCAACAGGTTGCCGATCTGAAAACGGTTTACCTCTTGGCCGGGTATGCGGGTATCAACACGATGCACGATCACCAAATCGTGACTGGGGATCACCAAACAAAAATGTCCACCCGCGCCGCGTGCCGAGTAACTTCCTTCGGGCAGAATCACCTCTGGCCAGGCAACCCCGGCGCGAGTCACCCACCACATGTAGCCGTAGGCGCCACGGTCCCCGGCGTGAGAAATCGGCAGCGTGCTGGTCCTGACCCAGTGCGCTGGAATCACCTGTTGATCGTTCCATCGTCCTTTTTGCAGGAACAGCTGACCGAAGCGCAGCAGATCGCGGCTGGAAAGGGTAAATGGATAGGCTGGATGATCGGAAAAATCGCCCGACTCAAGCCAGCTATCCTCTTGTGGCCGGTAATCCTGCATGCCAATCGGATCGGCAATGCGGCGGGTAAATGCCTGATTAATGGCTTCACCAGTCAGCTGCCGATAGGCAGTGCCCAGCACGTTGAAATCCCAGTTGCTGTAACACCAGTTTTCTCCTGGCGCATGCAAGTGACGCGGTGGTTTGATGCGCTGCATCCAGGCCGTTTCGTAGTTGGCTGGATGGTAAATACCCGAACGCGCGGTCAGGAGATCGTACAGCGTGGCCTGTTTTTCGCTGTCACTGAGCGCTTCGCGATCGTCAATTTTCATCGCCTGCAAGCTGAGTGAAATATCGAACAGTCCTTCCGCAGCGGCACAGCCAATCAACGCACTCAAAAAGCTTTTACGCATGGAATGGCAAGGATAGCGTTGGGCCACATCACCATAGTGAAAAAGTGTTTCATTACCCCGCGTGACCAGCAGCACGGCGGTGGCTTGCGTCGCTAACTGCTGTTGAAGTTTTTCAAACATGCTTAGGCCTCACTGGCTGCTAAAAACTCACGGGTGTAAGCCTCGCGCGCATCGCCCTGACGCACACTGTCGTCACTCAGCTCTTCGAGTAATTTCCCCTGATGCATAATGCCGATGCGGCGGCACAGATGCGTCACCACCGCTAAGTCATGGGTGACCATCAGATAAGTCAGGTTGCGCTGCCGTTGCATGCTGCTCAGCAGATTGAGGATTTCCGCCTGTACCGAAACGTCCAATGCGGAAGTGGGTTCATCCAGTAACAGCACGGAGGGTTCGAGGATCAGCGCCCGGGCAATTGCCACGCGCTGACGTTGGCCGCCGGAGAGCTGATGGGGGTAGCGATAACGAAAAGCATCCGAAAGACCCACTGCCTGCAGCACCTCACTGATACGCGCTTCATGGCGATCCAGCCCGTGCAGTTTCAACGGTTCACGCAGACTGGCCCAAACCATCTTGCGAGGGTGCAATGACGCGTAAGGGTCCTGAAACACCATCTGCACCTGACGATAGAAGGGCTTGTCACGCTGCGGCTGCTGTTCCTTGTTGTTGAACAGGATGTGGCCCTGATAATCATGATTTAAGCCCGCCAACGCGCGCAATATCGTCGATTTCCCACAGCCTGATTCGCCTATCAGCCCATAACACTCACCCTGAGCCAGCGTCAGGCTCACGTTATCTACCACCTGACGGCGTTGAGTTCCGTTTCCAAAGGCAATGCTGACGTCTACCATCTCAATACTGCGCTGTGCACCAGGAATGGGATTCATATCGCGACTCCATCTCGAAAGCAGGGACCGGTGAGCCAACTGGCGTCACGTGATGGCACCCGCAGCATCTCCAGCGGTTGATGCAGGCGTGGCTGACTGGCGAGCAGGGCTTGGGTATAGGGATGCTGCGCCTGCTCCAGACGATCCGCACGGATCTCCTCGACGATGCGTCCGGCATACATCACCAGTACACGATCGCAGAAGCGTGAAACCAGGTTGAGATCGTGGCTGATAAACAGCAACCCAGTTTGTCGCCGGGCAAGTTGCTCGTTGAGAATGCTCAGCACCTGCTGACGCACAGTGACATCCAGCGCCGAGGTCGGTTCATCGGCGATGATCAGATCTGGTTCCGGAATCAACATCATGGCAATCATCACACGCTGGCCCATGCCACCGGAGATTTCATGTGGATAAAGCCGGGCAACTTTTTCCACGTCACGGATGTGGACCGACTCCAGCATCGACATGGCGCGTTCGCGGGCTTCGCTTTTACTGACGCGATGATGCAAGCGGTAAGCCTCGGCCACCTGTTCCCCCATACGCATCAACGGATTAAGCGAAAAACGGGGATCTTGCAAGATCATTGAGATGCGGTTACCCCGGATCTGGCGCATCTGCTTTTCACTGCTGTTCAGCAAATCAATCTCGCCAAACTGCATCTTTTCAGCGCTGACGCGGCCAATCTTTGGGGTGAGTTGCAGTAACGCGCGGCAGGTTTGTGATTTACCCGACCCGGATTCACCCACAATCGCCACTTTCTCGCGGCCAACCTGAAAAGAGACGTCACGCACCGCGTGCTGTTCACCGTGTGCACTACGAAAGACGATATTCAGGTTCTTCACCTGCAGCAGATTATTCATGGCGGATATCCATTACGTCGCGCAGACCATCACCCAACAGGTTGAAGGCCAGACTGGTGAAGAGAATCGCTAAACCGGGGATGGCGGCGATCCAGCCATTGGTCAGCATAAACTCGCGTCCGGATGCCAGCATGGCCCCCCATTCGGGGCTGGGTGCTTGTGCGCCTAAGCCCAGAAAGCCAAGGCCCGCAGCGGTAAGGATGATGGCGGCCATATTGAGCGTGACGCGCACCACCACCGAAGGCAGGCACATGGGCACAATATGGTGGACGATAACGTGCCAGGCCGATGCACCTTGTAGCCGAACCGCCGCAATGTAATCCATTTTGCGGATGGCCAAGGTCTCGGCACGGGCCAGGCGAGCAATCGGCGGCCACGCCGACAGTGAGATGGCAATTATCGCGTTCTCTATGCCAGGACCCAGCGCGGCCACAAACGCCAGCGCCAGAATCAGGCTCGGAAACGCGAGGAAGATATCCACCAGGCGCATCAGTACGGTATCGACCCAACCGCCAAGGTAGCCCGCAGTCGTCCCGACCAGCAGGCCGATGGGTGTAATGATCAACGCAGTGAGTCCCGCGATATACAAGGTGATGCGAGCGCCATACAGCAGGCGGCTAAACATATCGCGTCCCAGCTCATCGGTGCCCAGCCAGTGTGATGAGGAGGGCGGCTGCAAACGTTGAGCGAGGTTTTGCACATAGATATCGTGATTCACCAGCCATGGCGCGAACAACGCCGCAAACACAATCACCAGCAGCACTAACAGGCCAAACAGGGCAGAGTGGTTGGCACAAAAACGCCGCCACTGAATCCACATTAATTGCATCTTCGCCTGAAACGGTGACTGTGGTGCGGGGTCGCGCAGCCAGGCGCGCAGTCCATGTGAAACGGGAATGTTCAAAGGTTTGTTCACAGAATCGGTCATGCTTCCTCCTGACGCGTGCGCGGATCAAACAGGCGATAGAGCAGGTCACACAGCAGATTGATCGCCACAAAGATGGCACCAATCAATAACGTGCAGCCAACCACCGCGTTCATATCACCCGCCAGTAAGGCGTTAGTGAGATAGCGGCCAAAGCCCGGCCAGGCAAACACCGTTTCCGTTAACACCGCCCCCTCCAGCAGCCATGCCCAGGAAAGTGCCACCACCGTCAGCGTTGGCACGGCAATATTGCGAAAGGCATGAACCCAGACGCAGCGGGACCAGGACATCCCTTTAACCCGCGCGGTGATGATGTATTCCTGTGAAAGCTGCTCCAACATAAAGCTGCGTGTCATACGGCTGATGTAAGCCAGGGCGCTGAGCCCTAAAATGGATGCCGGCAGGATGATATGACCGAACACGTTGCGAAAGACCTCCCAGTTACCGCTAAGCGCGCTGTCGATCAGCCAGAATCCGGTGACGGGGTGCAGATCAAATTCGTAGATGAAGTCGATGCGCCCTGGGCCGCCGATCCATCCTAAGGTGGCGTAGAACAGCAATAATCCCATCAAGCCGAGCCAGAAGTGCGGGGTGGAATAACTCAGCAGCCCAACAAAACGAATCACGTGATCAAACCAAGTGTTGCGGTACATCGCTGCGTATACGCCTGCTGGAATGCCAAACCCCACACCGATGATTGCCGCCACGGTTGCCAGCTCCAGCGTGGCAGGAAATACGCGAGCGATATCCTGGGCCACCGGGTGGCTGGTGGTGAGGGCAACCCCAAAATTGAGGTGCAGCAGTTGCCAGACGTAATCAACAAACTGCTGCCATAACGGCAGATCTAACCCCAACTGGTGGAACATCTTGTCGTACGCTTCCTGGCTGGCGTTATCACCGATAATCGCCACCACAGGGTCGATAGGCAGCAGCCGACCGATGAAAAAGGTCAATGCCGCCAGGCCGAGCAAGGTGCAGATAATGGAGATCAGCCCGCGAGCGAGGCGTCTTAACAGACGCCAGCCAGCGGAGGGGGAGTTATGCGCAACGGGCAAGGTTACCTGTGACATCAGCCACCTCCTTTATTTGCTTGCGGCACCGTACCAGACGCGAAAACCGTTCCAGGTCCAGTTTTTCACTGCAGGGCTAATCCCCGCGCTGTTATACATCTGGAACATGATGGCCATCGGGCCTTGCTGCATCTGCTCTTTCTGCAAATCGGCATACAGGGCGATGCGTTTGGCGTCATCCGGTTCCAGTAAAGCGGTCTCCACTTTTTGGTTCATCTGCGGATCGTAATAAGCCGCACGCCAGCTGGGATACTGAGTGGCACGCGCTTCTTTACTGTTGTCCGGGTTGTACACCAAACGTGAGGCGTTGCCGTAGGCATCGGGCACTGAGGTTTGCCACGCCATCATGGCGCTCTGGAATTCACGTCCACGCACACGGCTGAACAGCTGGGCGTTTGCCATGCGTTCCAGGTTGAGTTTCACGCCGATTTTCGCCGCGTTCTGCTGCACGCTCTGGGCAATGGGGGCTGAGTGGGGTAAGGTGCCGAACAACACCGCCGTGCTAAAACCGTTGGGGTAGCCCGCTTCGGTTAATAACTGTTTGGCTTTATCCAGGTCGAGATGGAAAGGTTGGCCCTGTTTAGCATCCAGCGCGCCGAAAGCTCCCTGCTGGACAAAGCTGGCACGTGGTACGCCGAGATAGGGCATCACGCTTTTTGCCAGTCCGTCGTAATCAATCAGATAACGCATGGCGAGGCGCACTTTGGCATTTTTGAAAATCGGATCTTCGTTATTGAAGGTCCAGAAAAACAGCTGAGGTTTCAGGACTTTTTCGACTTTAACTTTGCCACCTTCATCCAGCGCTTTTAGATCATCTGCCGAGAGATCGCGGGCGATATCAACATCCCCCTGTGTGACCAGCAGCCGTTGGGTACCGGTCTCTGCCACATGGCGGATCAAAATGCGTTTTAGCACCGGTGCGGTGCCCCAGTAGTTTGGCGTGGCCTGCAACACCACACCTTCACCGGCATTCCAGCGTACCAACTGATAGGGACCCACGCAGGCGGTGTGTGTGGAGAGATATTTATGGCCGAGGTCCCCGTCTACCGCCTGTTTCTCGACTTCTTTACGGTTGATTAATGAGGAGACGTTATTGGCCGCAATCGCCTGCAGCACCAGATTGGTGGGATAGGCTTTGTCGAAGGTCATGACCAGTGTTTTGTCATCCGGTGCCGTGATACGGCTGTCGACATTATCTTTATCAAATCCGTACTCCTTGATCGCCGCCGCATTGCCGTAGCCGAGTTTCACCACACGCTGCATCGACCAGGCTAAATCGCCTGCGGTAGCCGCTGAGCCATCGGCAAATTTCAGGTTGTCCTGTAAATGGAAGGTGATGGTTTTACGATCCGCTGACACCTCCCAGCTTTTGGCCAATGCCGGATCGAGTTGCGTTTCATCACTCACCCGGAAATCAACCAGCGTGTCACAGGTATTGGAGTAAATTTCGCTGGTGACCACTTCGCCAATCTGAGCCGGGTCCCAAGTGCTGATGGCATCAATATTCCATGCCATCACCAGCGAATCTGCCGGTGTGGCCGCCTGCGCAGAAGTACAGGAAGCCGCTGCCAGCGTCAGTGCGGCAGTCAATGTGGTAATTTTCATGCGTCTCTCCTGAGGCGTTATAGGTTGTCCGGGCGCGGCTGGATTGGTGGTTTGACTTCGGCGGGAATGGGGCAGTGATAAGGTTTTTCGCTCACTTGCTCGAAATGCGCTTTTTTCATCTGCGCCAGCAACATTTTGTCGGTGAGTACATCCACGGCGGTGGCGGCCATCACTTTGGCAACATGCACTAAACCTTTGTGGGCGGCCGGCATTTTTCCCTGAGCGGTTAGCTGCCAGGAGTGGCCAGGTGTGCCAATGGCCATAGTCGGAACGTGCGCCTGCACGGTGGGGATCACCCAACTGACATCGCCCACGTCAGTCGATCCGATCATCACTTCACCGTGGGTATCGAGCGGGATGATGTAATCACTGAGGGGTTTAGGCTGCGCTGGCTTAATGCCGGTTTTGCGATAGCAGTTATCAATCTCTTCTGCCGTCAGCGTGGCCTGAATGTCAGCGGCAAACGCCAGGTCAGCCGAATCGAAAGGCACTGGCCCCAGGGCTTCGAGATTGCGCTGCATCGCTTCTTCCAGTGGACGATTGCCCAACAGGTTTGAGACAGCGCTCATGATGCTGATATCCACTTCGGTATCGGTCATGATAGCGGCACCTTGCGCCACGCGTTTTACACGCTCGTTGAGTTCAAACATAGCGTGCACATCGCGTGAGCGAATGGCATAACGCACGGTTGATTTGGCCTGCACCACATTTGGCGCCACGCCGCCAGCATCAAGGAAGGCATAGTGAATACGTGAATCTTGTGGCACGTGTTCACGCAGAAATTGCACCCCAACGTTCATCAATTCTGCGGCGTCCAGTGCGCTACGGCCAAGATGGGGAGAGGCTGCCGCGTGAGATGAACGGCCACGGAAGGCGAAATCCATACGCGTATTTGCCAGTGACAGCGGTTTCGCCACTTCATGATGTGCGCTTGGATGCCAGGTAATCGCCACATCGACACCATCAAACGCACCGGCACGTGCCATAAAGGATTTCGCCGCACCGCCTTCTTCTGCCGGGCAGCCGTAGTAACGCACGCGACCAGGTAAGCCTGACTCTTCAAGCCAGGATTTCAATGCGGTGGCGGCCAGCATGGCGGCTGAACCCAGCAAATTGTGTCCACACCCGTGACCATTGCCATTGCCTGGAAGCGGGGAGTAACTGGCGACACCCGCAGCCTGGCTCAGGCCTGGCAGCGCATCGTATTCGCCGAGGAAAGCGATAATAGGGCCACCTTCTCCGGCTTCGCCCATCACGGCGGTGGGAATGTCTGCCACGTTTTCCGTCACGCGGAAACCTTGCTGTTGCAACATGGCGGTATGTTCAGCTACTGAGCGATATTCGGTATAACAAATTTCCGGCATACCCCAGACACGATCGCTCAAGTCGCAAAACACCGCTTGATGTTCTTCAACCCATTTCCAGACTAACGCTTTGTTTTCCATTGTGGCTCTCCGCTGATTCATCAGGATGAGCCACCACAATGGAGTACTTCAGCGTTTTAAAGCCAATGAGCAATTCACACCCCCCATTCCAAAACGACATAGTTTCGGTTAGGCGACGTTAACGGCCTCTCCGTTACAGGCGCGCAGCCAGATTTGTTCTGCCTGCGGGTTTTGCAAAACAGGCTGGCGATAGAGCCGGATAGCGAGTGAAATGTCCCAACTGCTGTCATCTGCTCGCACCAAACTGCCACTGGCCAACTCTTCATGAATCAAGCTCAACGGCAGCCACGCCACGCCGCCACCGGCCAACACCATGGCTTTAAGATTCACCGACATACCGTTTTCATATACCGGTTCAAGTGGCAGCGGGCGTTTGATCAACATTTGCGCCAGCGCGTGGGCGAAAAAGGTGTGTTGGCCATAACTCAGCCAGGGAATAGCACCGCCGTCAGCGCTCACCGGATAGAGAGGCTTACCACCGCTATCTGGACGACAGACGGCAATAGCGCGTTCACGCCCCAGTTGCACCATGGGATAAGGGGCGAGTTGGTGGATCAGCGACACCGCATCATGCGCATAAGTGAGGAGAAAATCGGTTTCACCACTGTGCAAGGTGGCGATATGCTCTGCGAAAGTCGGTTTTTGATTACACAACCGGATATAACTCAGGTTGGGTTGCAAATTGAGTCGTTGGATCCAGTCCGGGAAGAAGGTCAGCGAAAGGGTATTTAACATCGCGAAGCGCAGCACGGCAGTGCGCGAACTGTAGCGCTGATGCAAGTCATGCCGAAGATGTGTCATTGAAAATACCGTTTCGCTGGCGGTCGCGAGAAAGGTTTGTCCTTCCGGTGTGAGGGTAACGGGATAGGTGTTGCGATCAAATAGCGGCACACCCAGCCACTCTTCTAACTGGCGAATACGGCGGCTAAGCGCCGACTGGGTGATATGCCGTTCATCTGCAGCGCGAGTGAAACTATAACAGCGGGCAACACTGAGAAAATCTTCGAACCATTTCAACTCCATAGCACTGACCTCTTTGGATGAATGGGAAAACAGCTTCAGCGGTAGACACCTTTTGTTACAGGCAAGAAATGCGCCAGGCTTTATTAATGGACGGATCGCGTTATTTCAAGGGTTATACAGGTGAGAAAGGCATAGCGTGGGGCAATAATTGCACCTGCCGGGTGCAGTGAGGTTTCCCCGCCACAGGGAAAATGTTATTGATCTGTGCAATAAAATGTTTGAACCCAATAAGATGGAAATGACACATGACTTCCCATATCAAACCTGTTGAACTGGAAAGGGCGTATCGTCTGATTAACCACGGCCCGACGACGTTGGTTTCATCTCGCCATGATGGAATTGATAACATTATGTCTGCCTCCTGGGTATGTGGCCTGGAATTCAAACCGGCGAAGCTGACGGTGGTTCTCGACAAATCCACCTTCACCCGCAAGCTGATTGAGCAGAGCAACAAGTTTGTTATTCATGTCCCGACTGCGGGTCAGGCAGAGATGGTGCATTATCTGGGAACGCATTCTCGCAGTGATGAAACGGACAAACTGGCGGCTTCCGGTGTGCAACTTTTCCAGTTACCGGACAGTGAACTGCCTTTGGTAGCGGGATGTGCAGCCTGGTTATACTGCGAACTTATTCCTCTACCGCAAAACCAGAACGATCACGACCTGTTTATTGGCGAGATAAAAGGTGCCTGGGCGGATAACCGCGTGTTTAAACAAGGGCGTTGGTTATTCGAAGATGCGCCTGATGAGATGCGCAGTTTGCACTATATCGCGGGCAAACGTTTCTATAAAACGGGTTCACTGCTGGATGTTGAGTAACCGTGAATCCCGCTGTTTATAACGTTACTTAGTCAAGATTGGCTTTACGCATCGGCATTTGATCAATGGTGGAAAATAACACCTCTGTATTCAGGGGTGTGGTTTCACGCATTTTCATGCCGCCATCTTTTCCCACCAAAACCACTTCAAATCCTTTGGGGTTAAGTTGTCTGCGCAACTGGCCTTTATCGTTGGGTGAGGTGTCGGTTAATACGATGATATCGCGCTCAGCCAGTGCCGTTTTATTCTTCTCCAGCATCGCCATCTGCTCAACATAGGCAGTATCGCTTTTGGAGGGAGCGAAAATCACCAATGGACGATTGTGCCAACGATACGTGTTGAGATCGGCGGTACTGGGCGATAAAGACTGGAATAGGGGGCTGCCAGCCGCATGAGCCAGGCTACCGCTCAATATAAAGAAAATGACAATCGTCATACCGGGTATTTTCGACAGAATTGACATGATGATTTCCCCTACGTTGTGAATGAATATTAAGAGTAGCGGAAGCACCGGCGTGGAAGGCTCATTTCACATTTATTTACCCATGCCAGGTCATATCGATTAATGAATTTCTCTCATAGCGCCTTCCTCAAATAAGCAATTTATCCTCCCACCATGGCAACCTACACTGGGAATCATGCATTCCCGAAGCGTTGAACCGAGGAAAAGATGAAGAATATCAATAGCGCGTTAATCATGTGTGCGGCCATGGCCAGTTCAGTGGGTTTTGCCGAAATGACTTCTGAACCGGAACGGAAAAAAATTGAAATTCAACTGCAAAAACAGCGACATGCACTCACTGAACAGCAAAAGGACATTGCATTGATTGCTGCATACGCGGCCGTCGGTGAGATGCAGGGTTTACGTACAGCGTTGGAGCGTGGTTTGGATGCAGGATTAACGCTGAGTGACTGCAAAGAAGTATTGGTCCAGCTTTATGCCTATGCCGGTTTCCCACGCAGCCTTAATGCATTGACTGAGTTGATGAAAGTGGTTGAGACACGTCAGCAGCAAGGTAAAAAGGATGAGGCAGGCAACGAGCCGAACCCAATGCCATCAGCCGAAGCGATGCTGGCTGCAGGAACGCAAAATCAGACCGCATTGGTAGGCGCACCGGTCAAAGGGCCAATATTCGAATTCGCGCCGGCAATCGACCAGTATCTTAAAAGCCATCTGTTTGGCGATATCTTTGTTCGCGATAATTTGAGCTGGAAAAACCGCGAACTGGCAACCGTAGGCGCGCTTTCAGCAATGAGTGGTGTCGAATCTCAACTTAAATCGCATTTAAACGTGAGCATGAACGTTGGATTCAGCGCGGATCAGTTGTCGGAGTTGGTGCCATTCTTTGAGGATCAAGGGCAGAACAACACGGCAGAACGATTGGCATCAGCGCTACAGGCGGTGCGCCAGAATTAAGGCGTATGCAAGCCGGTGAGTTGGTGTGCATCAATGCGTACACGACAAAGAAGCACATACATTCTTGGGTCGTCATTTAAGGCGACCGACAGCGTTTAACTGACAAGCATGACGCAGTTAATGAGTGCATGGGCTTTAAACATCATGATTTATCTCTAGATATCAATGCTCTATAAAGGTACGGGTAATGTATATTATGTTAAATTAATGAACGATAACCGATGAACCTTGCTTAAAGAACTTATGGTATCTGACTACCTTTTACAGTGACCCTGAATGATGAAAGACATGATGAGGGAAAATGTTTAAACCAAAATTCAAATAAGGCCCGATTAAACGAGCCGAGTTTAACTACTCTGAGAGAAAGCCGGAAATTGACGATCCTGCAGTTGCAGATTTTGCCTGACGGAGAAGTATATCCCAGTCATCCGGAGGATGGCCCGCGTTCAGCATCCCGGTAAACACCTTATACGCATCCGTTTTAGAACCATAGGCACGGAGCGTATCAAAGCCATTCACCCAGCCAATCACAATGGTTTTGTGTTCAGCACTGCAACGATAAAACAGGCGGAACTGCTGCAAAAATTTTGCGCGGAACCAGTGTTTATACTCATCGCCCAGCGTACTTCCCTGACGGAACTGCGTATGAAAAGGATCGGCAACAATACGCTCTTCAATGACTTGCTCGATCGCTTTCAGGAGCTTTGTTTCTTTCTTCCGCTGATACTCATCCGGTTTGGTTGCCTTTAACTCGGCCACAGTTTCTGCAAGCTGACCAATTTGCTCCAGAAAGCAGTTGTGAAAGCATATTTTCCAGCCGTTAATCTCTAAAACATCCATGCAACCTCACTTACAATTTAGTCGTCTGCAAGTGGCGCATCTAAATCGACTTCAACTCCGGCAGTCAGCGCTTTAATACCCGCCCAGAATGCTGTCGGCACCTGGTGAATATTCTGCGGATTTTTTCTCATGTCGTTTTCGAGAAAAGTGAGAAACTGCGAAATTACAGCATCGTCCTGCTCTTCTTCCTGTCGAGACATGATGACTTTTCCGCCAGCCAGGAGGGTATAGTGGATATACTCACCTGGCTTTAGATGCAGGGCATCGCGTATTGCTGCCGGGATCGTGGTCTGACTGCGTTCAGTGAGCCGTGACTCAGCGCGCAGTGATACGTCCGCCATATTTAAGTTAGTCGCCATTGTTGTACCTCTTTACTTCCATCCCTCAGCACAAGGGGGCGAATATACTTCGCCGGAAGATTTGTTCCATCGCTACCCAGCACACTATCCAGGACAGTGTTTGGATTACCAGTCCGCCAGGATTTACACACTGTGAGTGATTTTATTTTCGAACAAGATAAGAGTAATGCATTTGCATTATGCAATGCAAGTGCATTGCAATACATATACATGCAAATCAGGTGTGAGTCCAGAAACAGGAAGGCCCGACCACGTTTTACTCACAGTTACGCTTAAACGTCTCAGCCGACCTATCTAAACACCCCCTGCCCGGTCATCGGTTAAGAAGCGGCCTTTCAGGCGCAAGGCTTAGGGCATTGTTCTTACACAATGCGCGCAACGATTTAAACGATGTGACGCGGCGTGCATGTCTATTTTAGATCTCATTAAAGAATGCTTTAATGAAACAACGCAGAATGAAATATATTTTTCCTGATAAAGCACATCACGACTTTTGTCGGGTTACTCTACTCATCAAAGGTCAGGCTTTCAGTCGGCTATCAAACCTAAACGGGATAACTTCTGCACGTTGAACAATTCTGTACAAATCTGGATGTTCGGGATTCAACAAGAAGTTATATTCAACCGGCGACAGCGCGCTCGGTACGCGTAACGCAATCGAACTTTGACTAAACCACCAGGCATCACCGTATGCGGCTAACTCTGGTGGTGCATCCTCGTCAGCCCAATGACGGGGTAATTCTGCCATATCGGCGTCCTGTACTTGCTCATCAGGCACTTCAATACGAAGCAGCGTAAAATATTCCATGAGATGCGGCGCGTGTAGATGCACCAAAGTCTCTAGCATGGTGAGCGATGCGGTTTCGGATGCATAAACCATTGAGACACCCACACTGTTCCATCGCCCTCCTGCCTCTTTTGCGCCGTAACCCGACCACGCCGTAGTCAAATACCTCGTCTTGGTTAGCCGATAGAGAATCAAGAATAAACCCCATGCTCCAGGCGAGTGATCAGTTTCATGACCTCATAAGCCCCGGTTTCAGAAGCCATCAGCTCTGCTGGAACTTTCCAACTCAACGCTCTGTTTGGCTCATTCAGCCATTTTTGCGCTTCTTCTTTATTACCTTCGAACAACTCAACGGCACGGTCGATAACGCGAATGATGCGCACCAGTCGTTCGCTTTGATCGGCACTGAATCGCGCTTTCAGGCTTCGACTAAAGGTGGTTGACGGAATGCCCGACATTTTGCGCAGGTCATTTTGCGTTATCTGCGCCCAATCAACGATAAGGCCGGCAACTTTGCCATCAAGACCTTCGTTGATCTGCCCGAGCAACGCGACGCCATCGGAATTGTTTAACCCAGCGACCTGCCATAAGCGAGGCGGTTTAGCCTGACTCGTTGATATGCTGAATGTTTTCATAGGAAACCTCCATTTGGATATTGAATTATAACCATATGGTTATAAGCGTGCAAATTTCAGCCACTCAGGGAGGCCACCCAAGAAAAATTTGTGTGATTACCCCGGCATTTTCATCAATCGCCGCTGGTGAACCAAGGGTAACGCGGCGCAAAATGGAATATATATCCGTAGTTGAATATATATTCACACATAATCATTCTTACGTTTAAGTCCTTACCTATCTGAGGAGTACTTCTAATGAGTGGCTACACCTACCCTAAATTCGGTGCTGGATTATGGCATTTCGCCAACTATATCGACCGCTACGCGGTGGATGGCTATGGACCGGCACTCAGCACCCTCGATCAGATCAAACTTGCCGGTAGTGTCGAAGACTTATCTTACGTTGATGTGCCCTATCCTTTCACCGAAGGCGTCACGGTGGAACAGGTTAAACAGGCGCTGGCAGATGCCGGTTTAAAAGCGATTGGTGTTACACCCGAGATTTACCTGCGCAAATTCTCTCGTGGCGCATTCACCAATCCAGATCCAGCGCTACGCCAGCAAGCATTTGAATTGATGCATGACGCGGCCAAAGTGGTACGTGAGTTGGGGGCAAACTACGTCAAAGTTTGGCCGGGTCAGGATGGTTGGGATTATCCATTCCAGGTCGACCATAAAAATTTATGGAAAATGGCCGTCGACGGTATGCGTGAACTGGCCAGCGCCAATCCTGATGTTAAGTTTGCTATCGAATACAAGCCGCGCGAACCGCGCGTAAAAATGACGTGGGATTCCGCAGCACGCACCTTATTAGGGATTGAAGATATTGGCCTTGATAACGTCGGCGTACTGCTGGATTTCGGCCATGCCCTGTTTGCCGGCGAATCTCCGGCCGATTCCGCGCAGCTGATTATCGATCGTGGACGCCTGTTTGGCATGGACGTCAACGATAACCTGCGCGGTTGGGATGATGATTTAGTGGTGGGCACCGTCCATATGACGGAAATTTTTGAGTTCTTCTATGTGCTCAAAATCAATAACTGGGACGGCGTCTGGCAACTGGATCAGTTCCCCTTCCGTGAAGACCATGTAGAAGCGGCCAATCTTTCTATACGTTTTCTTAAACACATTTATCGTGCATTAGATAAGCTCGACATCACCGCACTGCAAGAAGCTCAGCGAGAACAGAATCCATTGAAAGCACAAAAGATTATTCAAAATGCCCTTTTAACCAGTATTGAAGTTTAAGGTTACAATGCCCGGCAATAGCGTTGCCGGGCGACAATCAGAGCCTCAACTTCCTGTGTGATATGCCCTCCCTTATTCTGTTTAACTTTGATAACAGCTCAGCTGTCACATGGGTCGATGATATATGACTGTCATTGTATGTTGTAACTTAATGAACCTGACGCTTTTCATCCAATAGATGACAAGGGGTAACCTTTGGAAATTTTGCACCCGGTAGCATTTCGCCATGCACCTGAGTGCAAAAAACGTTGTTTTTGTGATCCAGGTGAAGGAATCCATGTTTGCCACGTTGACTATTATTCAACCGCAACAGAGAGTGATGATTAAGCATTCCGCTGCAAAACCCCAAAATAAGCGCCATTAGAAGGCTTTTGATCTTATTTTGCACCCGGATGCAAAACACATCTGTCACTCCCCTACAGAGATATAAAGATGAAAATAATCAAAGTATTAATGGTGATCTTCGGTCTGCTCAGCATGTTCGGTGTGCAAGCGAAAACCTATATGGTCGGCGTGGCGCTGGCTAACTTAGACCTCAACTTTGTTTCTATTCTTCGTAGCCAGATGGAAAAGCAGTTGAAAGAAAAAGGCCTCAACAGCCAGTTTGCCGATGCCAAGGGAGACGTTTCACTGCAAATTCAGCAGATCGATGATTTTATCAATCAGGGTGCGGACGCCATCATCGTTAACCCCGTTGATACCCAAGGCGTGATGCCGGTGATTGCTGCTGCGCAGAAAGCCAATATCCCGCTAATTTTTGTTAACCGAAAACCAGAGGTGAAACTCAGCGGCAAAATGGCCTATGTCGGGTCTGATTCTGCGTTAAGCGGCAAGATGGAAATAGAAGCGCTGGCAAAACGTATGAATAACCAAGGTAACATTGCGATTTTAATGGGGGCGTTATCCACTGAAGAAGCTCGTCAGCGCACCAAAGCGGTTGAAGATTACGTCAAGGATCATCCTGGATTAAAGGTGATCCAGAAACAGACCGCCAACTGGCAGCGCAATGAGGCCGTGGATAAAACCCTCTCCTGGCTGCAGGATGGCAACGATATTAATGCGATTGTGGCCAACAATGATGAAATGGCAATTGGTGCGATTATGGCTTTGGATCAATTGAAGAAAAACAATGTGCTGGTGGCAGGCATTGATGGCACGCCAGACGGTTTGCAATTTATTAAAAACGGCAAAATGGCGGTGACCATTTTCCAGGATGCCAAAGGCCAGGCCACCGGCGCGGTAGATGTCGCGAACGATATGCTTAAAGGTAAAAAGACCGAAGCCTATAACTGGGTGCCTTACCAGACGGTGACGCAGGAAAACTATCAGGAATTCACGACTAAGAATCAAAAGTGATGCCAGGCGCTTTGCGGTCGCCATAAATGGCATAATGCTCGTCAGTTAATAACTCAGGCTGCTTAATGATAAGTGGCCTATCTTCTCTGTGCGGGCTCTGCCGCCACTACTGCCCCCTCTGGGCCGTCCTCGCGCCGCTGACGCGGTACCTTCGACTTCCACGTCGTGCCGGACGGACCGTTCGCGGATGACCATCCATGGTCGGCCGCGAACTGCCCCACGCCTCCCCGCGTGGGGCTCCTGGCCCAACGTAAAAGTCTCAGCGCTGCGGATAACCCTGAGGGGGCAGCAGAGGCGTCAGAGCTTCAGGCAATGTGCCCTTTTTGACAACCCGCACTGAAGCTCATGAGCAGGCTGGGGCCGCCGAATTTTACACCTGCTGATGGCGCCACTCTTGGGTGCGACCACCGTAACCGTAAGCCGCCGCGCGCGCATCAATCAAATGCACATAGCATGCTTCATGCAAATCACTGCGCAGTGAACTTAAAGCCTGAAAAACGTCCCGCACGTATCTCGCCTTCTCAGCTTTGGTGTTAGTTTCATCGGTGATACTGATATCAAGATGGAACGCACTGCCGCCTGTATCAGCCAGAGATTTTCCGGCAATAAACCATTGGTCGCAAGGAATGAACTGAACGGTGGTGGCCATCACTGCGCGTTCTTTACCAAGCACTTCGGCCGTCAGGTCGTGAATCACCTGTATTGATCGACGCATTAGATCGCTGTCACGATCACCGGATAACTGCAATACAATGTGTGGCATGATATTTCTCCTGAGTGGGGTTCCAAATCACTATCACTTATTGCAATCCATCGGTAAAACGGGATTATAGAATGACATCCAACCATTAATCCGATGGATAGAAATGAACAGTTTTGATTTGGAGCACCTCCGCAGTTTTGTCACAGCCGTAGACGCCGGCAGCCTGACGGCAGCCGCACCGTTGCGTTTTCTGTCGCAATCCGCACTCAGTGAGCAGCTGCGTAAATTAGAGCAGCATGCGAATCAAACCTTACTATTGCGCAGCAAAAGCGGCGTGACACCGACTGCAGCAGGCGTGAAGCTCTTGCATCATGCGCGACATTTACTGGCCTTATCAGATGCCGCATGGCGGGATTTACAAGGTGTGTCACTTAGCGGCGAGATCCGCCTGGGCATCACCGATTATTGTCGGCCCGCAGATATGATCGTTTTACTGGCGCGGTTTGCCCGCGACTACCCACACTTGAAACTGCGAACAATGATGGGAAAAAGCGGTGACATTGAACATGCGTGGCAACAGGGCGAACTCGATCTCGCGATTGTGATGCGCATCCCGGGTATCCATCCACCAGGCTCCAGCACACGTGAAATCTTGCTGATGGATGAACCTATGCTGTGGGTCAGTGCTTCAGCACCCGCGCAGCACGAACCCCTCCCGCTGGCACTGCTTCCAGAAGGATGTAGTCTGCATCGTCTAGCCTGCCAGACCCTAAAACAGCATCAGTTACCCTATGTGATCCGACACATCGCCTCCGGGGTACGTGGTTTACAAACCGCCGTGATAGCGGGGCTGGGCATTGCTTGCCTTAATCGCTCCGCCGTCCCTGCCGAATTCCTCAACAAAAACTACACGCAAGGATTGCCACCGCTTCCACCAGCAGAATTTGTACTGTTGAAAGGCCCAGACGACAATAGTGAAACGTCACAAGTTTGCACGGCGTTTAGTGAAATCCTACAAGCTACCCTGTCGGGTGCGATGCCTTAAAGGCAACGTTCAGTACGAATTTTGTTGCTTCCATTGCAGCGCTAACCCGCTATGTTGAGCTTAAAAAATGGAGGTCAACATGCGTAAACCGTCTTCGCCTTGGTGGTGGGATCTCTCCACTCGGGAATTCAGCGAACTTGATATGGCCAATATGGTGGCCGTGCTACCGATTGGCGCCGTTGAACAGCATGGCCCGCACTTACCGGTGCGGGTTGATGCCGCCATCAACGCAGGGATTATTCAGCGCGCCGTCGCGATAATGCCAGAAGATCTACCGCTGCTGGTGTTGCCTGCGTTACCGATTGGCAAATCTGACGAACACCTGGAATATCCGGGTACGCTCTCCCTGCCCTATGATGTGTTAGGCAAAGTGTGGTTCGAGGTGGCAAAAAGTGCCTGGCGCGCGGGGATTCGCAAGCTGATTTTCTGGAATTCACACGGCGGTCAGCCGCAGTTAATGGAAATCGTCTGCCGTCAGTTGCGTATCGAACTTGGCATGTTTGCCGTTAGCGCCAGCTGGTTCCGTACCATCGATGCCTCTGACTTGTATAGCGCCCATGAGCGGCAACACGGGATTCATGGCGGCGAATCAGAAACCAGTATGATGCTGCATCTCCACCCTGATTTAGTGCAGATGGCTTACGCGGATGACTTCGTGTCAACCTCGGTGGCGCTGGAAAACACCGGCGGCATTCTCACTCCTGAAGGGGGAATTGGCTTTGGCTGGATGGCGCAGGATCTGCACCTGTCTGGCACCACAGGCAACGCCGCAGCGGCGGATGCGGAACGCGGAGAGATCGCCACAGACCGCGCTGCGCAAGCATTGATCAAGCTGGTGCGCGAAGTGGCGGCATTCGATCTCGATTTTCTCAAGCAGAAGCAATAATCGTTGCCGCCATCTACGATGGCGACATCATCCCTTTCAACGTCTCCGCAAACACGCTGCCAATGGCGCTGGTGCCACGATCGTGACCGATCAACATCAGCGTCTGGCTATGCTGTGCCAGTTCACGCACCGGGATATACACCAAACGGCCACTACGCTGATCGGATTCGATATCAATCGGCGTCAGAAACGTCAGGGTTTGATCCATCATCGCAGACTGACGCATCACTTCGATCGAGTTGGTTTCAATTACGGTATGCAAATTGATTGATGCCCGCGCGAACACCTCATTGAGGTAAGGCCGAATCACCATCGATTTATCCGCAATCACTACCGGATAAGGCAGGCAATCACTGAGCCGTAAACTGGCTTTCTCCGCCAACGGATGCCCTACTCCCACTACTGCACCAAGACGCACGGGCACACTGGCGAGTTTGCGATGCACCGGCTGCAATTCGAAATCAAATCCAATACCCAAATCTGCCTCACCGCTTGCCACCGCATTAGTGATGTTCTCACCGGTGGTCAACTGCTGCAGTTGCAGTTTCACACGCGGGTTCGCCCGACGAAATTCCGCGGCGGCCAGCGGAATCAAATTCGCCGCTAGCCCGCTCATCATCGCCACCGTCACCTCACCACGCCGTAAGCCTTTTAACTCTTCAATCTTCATCTGCGCGATTTCAATCTCTTTGAAACTCTGACGCACATGATGGATCAAGGCTTCACCTGCCGCGGTCAACACCATTTTACGCGGCAAGCGTTGAAACAGCGGTGTCCCGAGTTCCTCTTCCAGCGCAATCAGTTGGCGATTAATCGCCGAAGCCGAAATATGCAAACGTTCAGCGGCCTTGCGAATCGAACCGCTGCGCGCCACCTGGTCGAGATAAATAAACAATCGGTGCTGAAGCATGCTTTCCCCTGCGTTGCCTTTAAGGCATCGGTAAGTGCGAAAAATGATGCTTTTAAGATAATGCTCTTCCGGTGATTAATACATCAAAACCACACCAGGAGAACACATGATGGCAGACGTATCCCGCAGACATTTCGCGAAATTAGTGGCTGGCGCGCTGTTGTTACCGACACTGGCCCCGCTGTTGTCGCGCAACGCCATGGCCGCTAATAACAACATCAAAATTGCCCTACTGTTGCCCGGTTCCGTGGCCGACGGCGGCTGGAGTTCACTGGCGTTTGCCGGATTGCAGAGCCTGAAAAAGGCCGGTTTTAAAGTGGCCTACAGTGAAAGCGTGCCACAGGCGCAGATGGAACAGGTAATTCGCGGTTATGCCGACGATGGCTACACCCTGATCATCGGCCACAGCTTCGAATATGGCTCCGCGTTTGCCGAAATCGCGCCGGACTACCCGGAAACCTACTTCTTTGCCTCAACCTTTAAACCGGGAGAGAAATCCCCTGCCAACGTTGAATACGTCAATCTTGCCTATCTGCAAGGCGCTTATGCTGCAGGTGCGCTGGCTGCATTGATCTCTGATAAAGGCAAGGCCGTGGGTTTTGTCGGCGGCGGCGATAACCCCACCCAGCAAGCGATGATGCGCGCCTTTATTCAGGCTGCGGAAAAGACCCGGCCAGGCATCAAAGGCATGGGCGTGGTGACGGGTGATTACGACAACGCCGCCAAAGGCCGCGAAGCCGCCACCACCATGATTGGCAACGGTGCAGATGTAATCTGGCACGCCGCCGATGTCACCGGTCTGGGTGCGATGCAGGGTGCGGCAGCCGGTAAAGTCAAAGCCATCGGTTGCTATGTTGATCAACGCGACGTGGCACCGGATTACGTCGCCTGCAGCTTCCGTCAGAACCTCGACTGGATGGTGGAACAGGTCGGTGAGTCTGTCGCCAATAAAAGTTTCAAAGGCGGCGACGAGTGGCATCCCACCGTCGGTAAAGCCTGGTCCGTGGTGAGCGGCAGTGAGCAATACAACAGCAAACTGGTGAGTGCCACTGCATGGGCCGCGTTCCAGACCATCTGGCAACAGCTGGATAGCGGCACTCTGAAACCTTCGGTTTAACCAGCGAGTATTTGCCATGACAGCAACAGCACCGGTGCGGGTCGCGCTCAACAACATCACCAAACGCTTTGCGCGCGTGATAGCGAATGACGGGGTTTCTCTCAGCATTAAAGCGGGGGAAATTCATGCGCTCTTAGGCGAAAACGGCGCGGGTAAAAGCACCCTGATGCAGATTCTTTATGGTTTGTATCAGGCGGATGAAGGCGAGGTGGTGGTGGATGGCAAAATCCAGCGCTTCCGCGATCCCAGCGATGCCATTCGCTGCGGCATTGGCATGGTGCACCAGGAATTTATGCTGGTGCAACCGATGACGGTGGTCGAAAACGTGGTGCTGGGGCTGAAAGAAAATCGTAGCGGCAGGCTCAATCTGCACGCTGCCGCGCAGCGATTAAAGGCGCTATCAGATAAACACGGTTTGGCAATTGATCCCTGGGCCAAAGTTCAGCATTTGCCGATTGGCGTGCAGCAGCGTGTAGAGATCCTCAAACTGCTGTATCGCGATGCTCAGGTTCTGATTCTCGATGAGCCTACCGCGGTACTGACCCCACAGGAAAAAGCCGGGCTTTTCGCCACGTTAAAATCGCTGTGTGCGGAAGGCCGATCGGTGGTCATCGTCACCCACAAACTGTATGAAATCATGGCCATCGCCCACCACGTTTCGGTGATGCGGGCAGGAAAGATGGTGGATTCCGTCGATATTAAAGACACTTCCGAGCGTGATTTGGCCAGACGGATGGTGGGCCGTGATGTAGTGCTGCGTGTGGACAAGGCGCCCTGCCAGCCGGGTAAAACGGTGCTGCAGGTTGATAATATTGCCGTACGTGACGCCAGCGGCCAGCAAAAAATCTGGCGCGTATCGCTGCAGGTAGCCGCAGGAGAGATTCTCGGCATTGCCGGCGTAGAAGGCAACGGTCAGTCGGAACTGGCCGAAGCGCTGCTCAATCTGCGTAAGCTGGAAGCCGGACGCATCTTACTCAATGGCGAAGATATCAGTGATGACACCCCTGCCATCCGGCGTAATAAAGGCATTGGCTTTATTCCTGCTGACCGGCGCGGAGTGGGATCGGTGACAGATTTGTCGATCACCGATAACGCCCTGTTAGGCCGCCAACACAGCTTCATCCGCGCACGCGGTTGGCTACTCGATCGTCAACGTATCAGCCAACATGCGCGTGACATCATTGCCCGCTTTGCCGTCCGAACCCCAGACGCCGCCTTCGAAGCCGGCAAGCTTTCGGGCGGTAATCTGCAAAAGTTAATCCTTGGGCGCGAAGTCGCCAGCGATCCCTGCTTGCTGGTGGTGGAACAACCTACGCGCGGGCTGGATGTCGGCGCGATTGAGAGTGTTTGGCAAGGGTTAATTGCGGCACGCGACCGCGGCTGCGCCATTCTGATGATTTCGGCTGAACTGGAAGAGATCATCAATCTCTCGGACCGCGTCGCCGTAATGTATGGCGGTCAAATTGCCGGTGAACTTCCCGTTGCTGACGCCACGCCCGAACGTCTGGGAGAGCTGATGGCCGGTGCGCATCTGCGTATGCAAGGAGGCGAACGTGAAGAAGCTGCTTGAGCGCCGTCTTGCGCCTGCGGAATCCACTGGCGCGCTGCTGTTGACCAGCAGTTGCGGTATTGCCGCCGCCTTTGTGATTGCCGGTTTATTGTTTATCCCCTTTGGCGGCAATCCCATTTCGGCCTATGGATTCCTGTTTAATGAAGCCTTTGGCTCACTGCGCAGCCTGGGATTGAGTGTGGTACAGGCCACACCACTGATGTTAATTGCGCTGGCGACCATCGTGGTGTGGCGTGCTGGACTCGGTTACATCGGTTTTGAAGGCTGCTTTCTGATGGGCGCGACGGCGGCAAGCTGGATCGCCCTCTCTGGGTCGCCACAAGGTTTCCCCTGGGCGATTCCGGCGCTGCTCTACTGGCCGATGGTGCTGTTGGCGGCGTTTTTCGCCGGAGCCATCTGGGCCGGATGGGTCGGCGCACTGCGGGTGAAATTTGGCGGCAACGATGTGCTGATTTCACTGATGGCCAACTATGTCGCGCTGTTTATCGTGCAATATCTGGTCTCCGGACCGATGCGCGCGCCAGGCGACCTACCACAAACCCCGCGTTTACCTGCTGATACATGGTTGCCTTTTGTCATGAGCGGTATGCGTGCGCACTGGGGGATTGCTATTGCCCTGGTTGCCACGATCTTCGTTTTCTGGCTGTTACGAGCCACCCCGGCGGGTTTCGAAATCAAGGTCGCCGGCCTCAACCCGCGCGCCGCACGCTACAGCGGGGTTGATGTCAATCGCCGTCAAATGGGTGCGGTGCTGCTGGGCGGTGGCCTGGCGGCGTTAGCAGGACTATGCGCCGTGCTCGGCGTGCAGCATCGATTAATGGATGGCATTTCAGGGGGCGTTGGCTTTATCGGTGTGGTGGTCGCGCTGCTGGCACGGCTTAACCCGCTGTTGGTCGTCCCTACCGCGATCCTGTACGGCGGGTTGGAAGTTGGCGGCAGTGCCATGCAACGCCAGACCGGTCTGCCCACCTCGGTGGTACTGATTTTGCAAAGTCTGGTGGTGCTATTGATTCTGGCGGGCGATCTGCTGCGCTATTACCGCATTAATCTGCCGGGGTTGCGTAAATCCGGCGCTCAGCTGGCGGAGGAGCAATCATGAATTTGCTGGCCAATCTTGATACTGCCTTCTTTATTAGCTGGCTGGCAGCAGCCGTGCGTCTTGCCGGACCGGTTTTGCTTGCGGCGCTGGGTGAGATCTATGCGGAACGTTCCGGGGTGCTGAACATTGGCATCGAAGGCACCATTCTGCTGGGCGCCCTGTCGAGTTACATGATGGCGGTAGAGAGTGGTTCGACGGCGTTGGGTTTTATTGCCGGAGGTGTCGGTGGGCTGATCGTAGGCTGTGTGCTGGCCGCCCTCTATCTGCGCGCCCACGCCAGCCAGGTGGTGGTCGGTATCGTGTTCAATATCCTTGCCGCCGGTTTAGCCACCTGGATTTATGCCCTGGTGATGGGCAACGGCGCATCGCCAACCATCCCCATGCTGGAGCCGTGGCACGTGCCGCTGCTCTCGGCGATCCCTTTCATTGGCCCGATCCTGTTTCAGCAGCCGCTGCCGCTTTATCTCACGCTGTTACTGGCGGTGCTGGCGCATTTCTGTCTGTTTCATACGCGCTTTGGCCTTTCGTTACGGGCCGTTGGGGAAAATCCGCGCGCGGCACATGCGGCAGGCCTCAATGTCCTGAAAATCCGCACCTGGGGCGTGATGTTCTCCTGCGTGGGGGCGGGTTTAGCTGGCAGCTATCTGGTCACCGCGCAGATTGGGCTGTTTCGCGACAACATCGTCAGCGGTCAGGGATTTATTGCACTGGCGATTGTGATTTTCGGTCGCTGGAGTCCGCTGAAAGCGCTGATCGCCGCATTTATCTTTGGCGCGGCCGATGCGTTACAGCTCTCATTGCAGTTATTTGAAAACAGCTTACCGCCGCAGGTGCTCCTCGCCCTGCCTTACCTGCTCACCATTTTGGCTATGTCTGGCGTGGTGGGAAGAACGTTGCAACCCGGCGCATTAACGCAGCCTTATCGCAAGGAATAACAGATGAAAACGTTTCGCTTCAATAATTTAAAGGACGTTCAGGCATTCCGCATCAGCCCGGACAGCAGCAACTATTTTGCCATCTTGTTTGATGAACCGCTGGATGGCATTAAGAACATCTTCGTGGTGGAAATTTTTAATGTCGGCGGCGCAACGCCACCCAATGAACATGCCACTGCCCACGAATTTTTCTATGTGCTGCACGGTGAAGGCATCGCCCGCTGCAATGACGATGAGCTGGCTATTAAGAAAGGCGATTCGTTGCTGCTGCATCCTGGCAACGATCACGCCATTCGCAACACCGGCAGCAGCAAGCTCTATACCCTGACCGTGATGACCCCCAATGAAGGTTTCTCCGAACTGATTCGCAGCGGTGACCCTGTCACGCTGGATGAAGAAGACCTGCGCATACTCACGGGAGCCTGATATGGCGGAAAACGTTTTAGGCAGCAGCCGTGCTAACCAGTGGCGAGTGTCACCCGCGATGGTTGATACCCGCCGACCGATGCAGCAGGCACGTTCGATGCAACTCAGCACGCGCGATCGCTCAGTGATTTTTGATTTACAGCAGACGGCCATCATCGTGGTGGATATGCAGAACGATTTTTGCCATCCCGATGGCTGGCTTGGGCACATCGGCGTGGATGTTACCCCTGCGCGTGCGCCCATTGCCCCGCTGCAAGCCCTGTTGCCCGCATTGCGCCACGCCGAAGTCCCGGTTATCTGGCTGAACTGGGGTAATCGGCCGGATAAACTGAATCTCAGTCCGGCGCTACTGCATGTGTATAACCCGCACGGTAATGGCGTCGGCCTTGGCGATCCCTTGCCTGTATCTGGCGCGCCCGTGTTGCAAGCGGGCAGCTGGGCGGCAGATGTAGTTGAGGAACTGACACCCGCAGCGTCAGATATTCGCGTCAACAAATACCGCATGTCCGGATTCCACGACAGCGAACTCGACAGCATTTTGCGCAATCTGGGCATTACCACATTGTTGTTTGCCGGTGTGAACCTTGACCAGTGCGTGCTCTGTACACTGCAGGACGCAAATTTTCGCGGCTACGACTGTTTGTTGCTGGAAGATTGCAGCGCCACCACCTCGCCGGATTATTGCCGCGACGCCACGCTGTATAACGTGCAGCAGTGCTTTGGTTTTGTGGTGAATGCCGCACAACTCCAGCAGCAGTTGGAGAGCGCGCCATGAGTTACTTATTGGCCGACGGCTGGATCATTACCATGAACCCGCAACGTGAGATCCTCGAACAAGCGAGTCTGGTTATTGAGGGCCATACCATTAGCGCGATTGGCACCCGCGAGAGCCTGAGCCAGCGCTTTCCCGAAGCAGAAGTGATTGATTGTCGTGAACGTATCATCATGCCCGGCATGGTTAACACCCACACGCACCTGTTCCAGACGCTGTTAAAAGGCCTGGGTGACGATATGGTGTTGAAGAAGTGGTTTACCTGTATGACCGGCCCGAGTGCTGTGGCACTCACCGAAGAAGATGTATACGCCGCTGCTCTGCACGGCTGTATGGAGTCGTTGCGTTCAGGTGTGACCTCACTGGTCGATTTCATGTATGCCCATCCACGACCAGGGCTGACGGCAAAAGTGATTGAAGCTTTCGAGGTCAGCGGCATCCGTGGTCACGTATGCCGGGGATTTCTCACCAGCGGCGCTGAGCACGGTATCCCGCAAGCCCTGATCGAAACGCCGGAAGCGGCATTAGCGGATGCGCGTCAGGTGATTCACCGTTTTCACAAAGTTGAGGGTCGCGTCAGAGTAGGATTAGCCCCCAGCATGATTTGGGCGCTGGATGAAGAAGTCTTGCGCGGGACACGCGCATTAGCCGATGAAACCGGTGTGTTGATCACCACCCATGTCGCAGAAACCGACTTCGAAATTGAACAGGCAAAGTTGCGATTCCAAAGTACGGACACCGAGTTTCTGAGTGATATTGGTTTCCTCGGCCCGGACGTGCTGGCGGTACACTGCGTGCAGTGCAGTTCACGGGATATCCGCGCCCTGAAACATCACGATACGCGCGTGTCGCACAACCCCTGTAGCAATCTCTACCTGGCCTCCGGTGTACCGCCGATACCGGAAATGCTGGCGGCGGGGCTGACGGTGGGCCTCGGTTCCGATGGCCCGGCCAGCAGCAACAACCATAATTTGTTCCAGGCAATGAAAGTGGCGGCGCTGCTGCAAAAAGGGTTCCATCGCGATCCCACCATCATGACGGCGGAAAAAGTACTGGAAATGGCCACCATCGACGGTGCGCGTGCCATCGGTCTGGATCACCTTGTCGGATCACTGGAGGTCGGCAAGCGTGCTGATGTGGTGATCGTCGACACTTCCCACCCCGCCATGACGCCTATTCATCACCCGGTCTCTTCACTGGTCTACTCCGCGCTGGGACATGAAGTCAGCGACGTGTTTGTTGATGGTGCTTATCTGTTACGTAACGGTGAGTTCACCCAACTCAATCAAGCCGAGGTGATGGCACGTTCGCAGCGTGCAGCGCATTCACTGGCTGTTCGAACGGGCAATGGCAAAGCGCGCGGTTGGCGTTCGATGGCGTTCTGAATTCAAGGGCATGCATCTGCATGCCCCTGTTACATGTGAGCGTGTCAGTTATAAAACGCCGGACGCGGTGGCATGGTAATCGGTACGATTTCACCGTTGTTCTGCGCAGCAACGCAGGCATCCGCGGCGACGGCAGCGGCAAAGCCATCCCAGGCGGACGGGCCAGTCATGTTGCCGGACAGCACATTATTGATGAAATCCTGCAATTCAACATCGTAAGCGTCAATAAAACGTTTTTTCCAGTCAGTCAGGATGCCGGTTGAAAGTTTGGCGGCACGGCGCGTTTGTACAGACATCGGCTCCGGCAGGTTGGCAATTCCACTTTCTCCCACCACCTGGCACTGAATATCGTAACCGTATTCACAGTTGACGAAAATTTCCACGTCGATGCGTACGCCCTTGGCGGTTTCCAGCAGCACGATCTGAGGATCTTTCAAATGCGATGACGCTTTACGGGTTTTGCGCGGATAAATCACCTGGGCACTGACGTAATCATCCTTTAACAACCAGCGCAGCACATCCAGCTCATGGATCAGCGTATCGGTAATCGCCATATCGGTGGTGTAACTCTCGCCCACTTCCGGGTTTCGGTGTGCACAGTGCAACATCAGCGGTTCGCCAATCTCACCGCTATCAATAACATTTTTCAACGCGCGGTAGCCGCTGTCATAGGGACGCATAAAGCCGACCTGCACTAACTTTTTACCGGCAGCGATCTCTGCTTCCACGATGTTTTTACACCCCTGAGCCGTGACGGCCAGCGGTTTTTCACAGAACACCGCTTTACCCGCTTTAATGGCAGCCAACACAAACTCTTCATGGGTCGGCCCCCAGGAGGTCACCAGAATGGCCTGCACATCCGCGGCATTAATCAGGTCATGCGCGTTGTCGTAGATCTCAGCCTTCAGACCCAGATCGTTAATCACCTGCTCACAGTTGCCACGGTTGATGTCATTCAGAGCAACAACACGTGAGTTTTGAAGTACCTGGCTGCAACGGCGAATGTGTTCACGTCCGATAGCGCCAGTGCCGATTACACCAATATTGAGTGTCATGCTTCTTTCCTTAATTTGTGTGCAGGTGAAATTAGTGGTTGAGATATTCGATACTGGTGCGGATTTCACGCGCGATATCCGCTTCGCTCCATCCATCCATCACCGATGAAAACGGCTCAAAGGCGTAAATGCCGGTGTAGCCCATCTCTTCAAGACGTTGAACTTGCTGTTTTGACTTCAACAGATCATCAGCGCTCAGCATGATGCGTTCTTCATCCGTCAAGGTATGAACAGGACGAGCGTCCGTGACACCCGATAGATGCACCAAACCGATGTTCCTCACATCAACACCACCGGCGAAGTCCTGCTCTGCCCCCTCGTACAAATGATGATGGAAAGTATCGAGGACGATTTTGAACGGGACACCGGCCTGTTTGATCAACTGCTGGGCCAGCGCGGCAGAACGCAGTGAGCTTTGCGGGAAGCCCAGCGGCTCCACCAGCCCTTCAATGCCATATTCGGCAAATAACGGTGCCAGCGTTTGCAATGCTGCTATCGTTTGCTGGTGAGAAATAACGGTGCCGTCATTAAGCGGGCAAAGCACCAGGGCCTTCGCTCCCATTTCCCGCGCGTCTTTTAATAAGCCTCGCGTTTTTTCCAGCACCTCTTCACTTAATTGATTAAACGGGTAAACAGCATTGATGGTTTCAATTTCAAGGCCATATTGTTGAGTCAGAGAATGAACCACCTCTCCTCCCAAACCATCCGTCACACTGCCACTTTTCATATCATTGCGAATTTCCACCTTATATATCCCAAGGTCATTCACCAATGTGAAAAATTGTTCAACAGTTAAATTCGGCGCAATCTTGCGGTTCACGCAAAAGCGTTCGTGACTTATTTTATAGGTCATGATCTTTCCTGAAATAATAAACATTAGGTTTGGTGAAATGTTCTGTTTTGCTGTCACGCATTAACTGGTTTTGATAGTAAGTTATCTTTTGGTTTCCGACTGCGTGAACCTTGAGTGATTTACATCAACGTCGCTCAGACCGGAGCTGCGTCACATTTATGGCTTACCGTCATACAGTTCATAGAAGTAATGCTCGACCTGCTCCAGACTGCGCCCACGCGTTTCCGGAATAGTGCGCAACACAAACAGTGAGCCTCCAATCCCGATGATGGCAAAGGTCAGGAACGCGCCAGCCAGACCAAATGCCGCCAGCAGAATCGGGAATGCCATGGAAATGGCAAAGTTGGCCATCCACAGGGCGAATACCGCGCCGCCCATACAGATACCCCGCATGCGCGCCGGGAATATTTCGGACAGTAGTAGCCAGGTCACCGGTGAGAGCGCACCCTGCTGGAAGCAGAGGAACATCAGCATCCCGGCCAAAACCAGATAAGCGCGCAGCAGATTGACCTCACCGCCCAGATGGTATTCCGGCATGAAGAAACAAACGGCAGCGATAAAGAACAGGCAGGCAGTACAACCCATTTGCCCCACCAGTACCAACGGGCGGCGGCCAATTTTGCCAATCATCCAGATACCGACCAGCGTCATCAGCACCGAAATCACCCCATTAGCAATGGTGGCAAACAGTGCTGCATCATTGCTCAAGCCTGTTGCCGTCAGCATGGTGGGTGCGTAGTACATGATGGTGTTCACACCGGTAAGCTGCTGAATGGCGGCAATACCAATACCCAGCAAGAACACCTTGCGCAGCCATGGGGTGCGTAAATCGCGCAGTCGCCCTTTTCCTTTCTGCCGGTTCTCTTCGATCGTCTCTTCTATCTCTTCCAGCTCCCATTCGACATCTTCTGCCGCACGGGTCTTCTCAAGTACTTTCCTCGCCTCAGCGCTATTGCCACGCATCACATGCCAGCGCGGGCTTTCCGGCATAAATATCATGCCGATCCACAGCAGCACCGCGGGAACCGTGGAGATCGCCAGCATCCAGCGCCACGTGTGCTCACCGCCCCAGATTTCATTAAAGGTCGCGTTAGAGACATAGGCCAATAGCTGACCGGAAACGATCATTAATTCTTGCAGTGTTACCAGTTGACCGCGCTTGTTCGCGGGCGCGATTTCAGCGATATACACCGGCACCGTCGCCGCCGCACCGCCCACTGCAATCCCCAGGAACAACCTGGAGACGATCATGGAAACAACGTCCGGGGCAAAGGCGGAACCCACAGCACCAACGGCGAAAATAAACGCCAGCGAGATGATGATTTTGCGGCGGCCCAGCGCATCGGCAAAGTGTCCCGCCAGTAAGGCCCCAAACGCCGCACCAAACAGCAGTGAACTGGTCACTAATCCGGTGGTGAATGGCGTTAGCTGCAAATCATTGCGCATAAATAACAGTGCACCTGACACCACGCCGGTATCGTAGCCAAATAATAAACCGCCTAAGGTTGCCACGAGCGCAATAATCTTCACAAATGGCTCAGTGCGCGTGGCACTATTTGGACCTGACGTGGTGTTGCTGGAGATATAAAGTTCTTTTTCCATAAACCCTCCTGGTAAAAAGCATTAGGAAATACAGCAGAACAAAACAGACGTTCACGCTATCGGTATTTTTATTTCATGTTAATTATTATTTAAAACGTTGCGTTCAAAGTGTGAGATCAAGCATTGTGGTTATTTTATTTTGATGGATTTACATCAAGCGTTGGCAGATTTTATTTTAAGATGTAATAAATGAATATATCGCTGACGAATGATGAGGATTTAAATTAAGCCGGGAGTCAATGTGGGAATATGAAAACCCTTACGCCAAACCTATTAGCGTAAGGGTTAATCAGATTAAAACTGCCAGCGTACACCACCATTGTAGCGCCAGCCCTTCGTTCCGTTACCGTCAATCTCCTGGCGATAATCCGCTTCGGCATACAGGGAAACATTGCTTTTTAAGGTTGCGGTGCCGCCAATACCCACATCCCACATCTGACCGAACTCACCGCTGTCAAAGCTGACACTCTGCGCACTACCGTTATCACTGGCCTGCATCGTTGCTGCGCCACCCCAGCCACGCGTGTAGTTGGTACGCAAATAAGGCGTATATTGTTGCCCAGCCGCATCCTGCCAGGTGCGATCCAGTTTAGCCCCCACACGGCCAATGGTTTGATCGTAGCTTCCCCAACGTACACGGGTATTATCCTCGTCAACCAGGTCATCCATATTGAGCTGCAAATACATTAACTGCGCCTGCGGCTCAAGGCGAATACCGTTGCCAAGCTGCCAGGGATAGCCGGTTTCCAGTGAAGCGCCCCAGCCATTGCCTTTCAACTTGCCGACGTCTTTCTGCCGCGCAATGTCGGTATCGCCACGGTGCCAGTCAAATGACAGCGTGCCGTCTACATACAGGCCATTGTCACGCAGCCAGGTCGCATATAACGACAGCGTATCGTTGTCGAGGCTGGTGGAACTGTAGCCATCTGCTGCCTGCGGGCGAATACGGGCATTACCACGGGTGTAAGCCACGCCTGCACGTAAGCTGTCGTTGGCACCCTGTAGGTGAATCAGATTTCCGCCCAATTGTACCGCGCTGTAATCCAGATCGAAGTCGTAGCCATATTGGCTCAGGCTGCGATCAGTTTTGTAGGTCAGGTTGGAGCCCAGATAGCGAATAAACATCTCGCCGCCGTTACCAGCAGAGCTATCTTGATCCTGTCGTAACTCACCTAATCGCTTGTGCAGATCGTCCATCACCGCCATGTTGTAGTAGGCCAACCCGACAGGTGCAGAAATATAGGACGGCATTTGAGGGGTGAGTTGAGGCCGCACTGCGTTACCTGCCGCGTTGCTGATGAAGTTGTTCGCCAGCCGATAATCCCATGCAGCACCGTTGGTGCTGCTATAGAGCCCATATTGATAAGGGCCCGATGCCACATAGCCGTTCGCCAACGCGAAGCTGCTGGCGCTGGCGCTCCCGGTAACCTGAACCAGCGAAATGCCCTGGTCCGGCGTGATAACAGCCCCGTCGCCCGCCACCGGTTTGACATCCAGCAAGGTCGTGCCGCCGCTATTGCCGTTAACGCGCAGGTTATCACTGGCTCCTCCGCTGGCTAATTGCGTGTTGAGTTTCACGCGACCACCGACAGCATTAAGATCGCCATCGATCGTTAACGTATTACCCGGCGCACCGTTACCATTGGTGAGATCCAGCATCCCGGCATTATTCACCACCAGCGATCCATCCGTGGCACCACTCAACAGCGGATTCACACCATCACCGGCGAACAGGGTCGATCCCTCGCCGATATTGATAGTGCTGTGCGCCAGCTTCAGGTTATCGGTCAAAGTCCATTGCGTGTGGTCGAAGTTGATGGTGCTCCAGCCACCGCCAAGGTTGGTACCTTTGCTGAGATCGTCGGCACTGAAGGAGCCGCCGCGCGCGCTGATATCGCTAAAGTTCAAGGTGCTACCTGCGCCGTTATTGGTGGTAATGTGACGCGTGTTGGCGAGGTCAACGTTAGCCACCAGCGCCTGATTGGTGCCGTCGCCCATGGTCAGGCTGCCATTTAATGTGCCACCCGAAACCTGCAAACTATCGTTGCCATTGCCCGTGTTGACGTCACCGACCACACTCCCCGCCAGTAACGCGATTTGATCGTCGCTGGCGCCTCCCGCCACCACAATGGTTTCCGGGAAAGGAGCACTGATATTGCCTTGGTTAATAAAACGCGTCTGCCCGCCACGCAGGTCAATAATCGGCGAAACGGTGCTCAATGAAATAATGCCACCCCGGTTAATCACCTCACTGGCGGTACTGGTGACAATCGCCGAACCACCCGATTGGTCATACACCGCAATGGTACCTTCGTTGGTGACCGTTCCTGTGGTGTTAGCGCGTACCCCGGTGTTATTGCCGGAGACAAAGATGTAATAGTTTGGCCCAATCGTCAGATCGTTATGGCTGACTGAGCCATCCTCATTGGCGAACAGATAACCGATACCCTTACCGTTGCCACTGACGTTTATGTAGGCATGGCCCTCGGGATCAAAAGAGGTGGCTGAACGAATGCCGTTACCGTCGTTGACATCAATGCGGGCATAATTCAACGCGATATTGCTGGATTCAGCACGGTTATTGATCACGTTGCTGCTGCCATATAACTCTACGTGATCAGCGCTAAACCCCGCTGCGCCGTTATCGATCAGCACGGTGTCTGCATTACCGCCAGCACCAATCGAACTGGTGTAGCTGCTGTAAGTATCGCCTTGACCGTCTCCGATGATATTGAGTGAACCACCGCTGCCGACACGAATGGCGGCAGTGCCCTCGGAGTAAAGTTGACCACTACTTTGTAGATAGATTGAGCTTCCCGAGGAGGCATCCAGCGCTACGCCTTTGTTGGCGGAAATCGAACCGCTGTTAATCAGTAGGCCGCCATCTATCAGCCCTACCGCGCTGCTGTTGTTGCCGTTGAGCGTGACGGTGCCCTGATTATTGACATTGCCGCCGCCCCCCGCGCTTAACAACGTGATGTTTTCAGCATCTGTATTTAGACTGGTGCTGTTGCTGATGCTGCTCAAGCCTTCAAGCGCCTGGTAACCGACCTGATTCGCGTCATGGAACACGATGTTGCTACCCGCGCCAATTACCACCGTGCCGCCATTGCCCGCCTGCGCGCCCACGGCATGATCGCCATACAGATTGATGGTGCCGTTTTGGTAGAAGTAACCAAGATCGCCAAACGCCACGCCACCCACTGAAGGCTGCGCCGCACTGGCATTACCTGCGGTGACGTTGATGGTGCCATTGTTGGTGGCACGTGCGGCAACCGAATAGCTATACCCTTCCGCGTATATCCCGGTGCTGCCGTTGCTGACCGAGACCGTACCGTTGTTGGTGGCCGTGGCACCCAACGACATGATGCCGGTGGCATTGTTGCCACTCAGGGTAATCCCGCCGTTGTTGATCAACTGCCCCTGACTGCTGGCGATAAAACCAATCTGCTGATCCTGAGTGCCGTTGAGGTTGGCATTGTTAGTCAATAGCGTGTTGGTATACGGCAGATAGGTGGAGTTGGTGATATTGCCGGTGAGATCGGTACGATTTCCCTGCACTTGCCCCGCAATACTGTGTACACCGTTCATATTGAAGGTAGTGGCGGCATCAATCGTTCCCTGCGCGGCGCCTTCAATGCGCAAACCGATGCCGTTATCGCCGAGATTGAAGATGGCATTGCCGGTGGTGACCTGGGTGTTGTCACCGCTGCCAATGACCGCAGTTGAGAGGTCACCGTTGGAACTTAGCGTCATGCCGCTGCCATCAAAGTTTGCCCCATCCTGCACGCGGAAAAGGGTTGAGTTCACACCCGTCACGCCATAGCTGCCGTTAGCAGGCAACGCGATATGGGCGTCAGGACCGATAGTGAGAAAAGTGATTTGATCGGAGCTGCTGTTGCCGGTTGGGATGGCACTTTGCGCGACGCTCACGCTGGCATTGCCTTCTGCACGAATACCGATGGCACCCGCGCCATTTAGGGCGATCGGGCCGCTGATATCGGCCGAAGCCGTGCCGCTGTCGGTTCCTTTAACCCACACCGCGGTGTTACGCGTGCCTCCTGCGGCATTTGCGTTACCCGAGATATTTACGGGTCCGGTTGACCAGGTATAAGCCTGATTGCCGTCGTTGGCGGTGACCATCAGGCCCGTGCCATTATCACCGTTGAGGTTAATCACTCCTGCGTTGCCGATTTGCCCGCCTCGGCCTGCATCAATGACTTCCAGCCCGGTGCCGCGACCATTAACATCAATCACACCATTGTTGCGGGTCACCGCATCATCTGCACCATTCACGCTGATCGCTGCACCACTTTGCACTTGAGATCCGACAACAATGTGCCCGTTATTAATGACGCTGGAGTTGTCATATTGCAGGATGCCGATCGCACTGCTCAGTGGCGTGTCGGTGGTGGCATCGCCGGGCTGATTTTGCGGCGTGCGCCCGAGATAAATCGTGCCATTGTTGGTGAAGGTACTGGTCTCGCCGCTGAGTGCCACGGCCGTGCCACTGTCGTTGCCTCCGACCAGGTTAATCGTGCCGTTGTTCACCCCACTGCTGCTTACCAGGCTGACGGCGGAGCCGGCACTGTTAATGATGCCGTTGTTGATAAAGTGACTGTTGCTGGCGTTGACCGCCAGGCCATTGGGACCCAGTGTGCTGCTGTCGATCCCGCTGCCCTGCGCGTTATTAAAGAACCCGCTATTGATAACGCCGTTGTTTATGCCGTTGCTGCCACCGGTTAGCACCAGCGCATCGTCATCCGTTAATCCACTACCGGTACTGGCCAGTTTGCCATTGATAGTCGCGGTCGCTCCGTTATCCGCGCGCATTGCTCCGCCGTTGGCATTCGCTACCTCCAGGGTTTTGCCGGTTTCAATGGTGGCATGAGCATTTGCCCCGTCGGCGCTGAGTACAATGCGTTCGCCAATTGGCAGGAAGGCTTCATCGTCATCAGGCGTGTTCACGCCCCATACCACCAGCCGACTACTCAAGGTGACGGCTTTATTAAATTCGGTATTGTAGTCGGCGCTGCTGATCTGTCCGTTTTGCAGTTGCTCAATTAGCCAGTCGTTGTAACTTTGCAGATCCGTTAGAGAAGTAACATTGAAATCGGTGGTATCGCCGTAGAGCGTCGTCACGCTAAATGCGCCGTTATAGCTCACAAGATTATCAACGTTGAGTCCCCAGCGTGACACCGCCGGAATCTGTGTGGCGGTAAACGTGATGCGATTATCAGAATCCCAATTCATGTTGCCTTTGTTGCTGGCGGTAAATAAGCGGCTCTGTTTCGCTGCCATCTCCCAGCCATTTGTGACGGTGCTGGCTCCCTCGGTGCCCAATTGCACATTGATGGTGCCGTTACTCACCGATGCAACGCGAGTATCAATGTACTGCTGATTTTTTACCTCTTCGAAATCGGTTACCACCGTACTGCTGTCTACAGGCGCCAGATTGCTCAATGCAGCGCTGTTATAAGTTTGAAAGTCGCTGTAAGAGCGATGGTCTTCATTGGGAACTGATATCGTGTAATCCTGCGCCCCCAGACTCAGGCGAGGTTGGCCAAGCACGTTATTGTCCGAGACCAGCCTGCCCTGATCCTGTATTTCACCAATCGTCACCTGCACTTCACCACTTTTTCCCGGCGCAAACTGCGGTAAGCCCGTGAGTGATTGCGTGCTGCCATTGCAGACACAAAAGACACCCACTTTATTGTCATTCGTAGCCGGGTCGAAAGGCTGAATGACCGCAGCAGTGGTTTGTACCACAGGAATGATGATGCCTTGAGCAGCCAGAAGACTTAACGCGAGCGGTTTCAGTTTGAACAACATCCTTTCCTCCAGAGAGAAAATAATATTTTGCGCACGGCAAAGCAGCGCCATGCATGACGTTTGAATAAAAGAATGAGGTAAAGCTGGAATAGATAACCTGCTGTGTAGGGTTATCTCATCATTTCGTAAAGAAAACGTCTAGCTGGAGTTAAGGTGATGGGAGAAGGTTAAGCCAAATTAGGAATTAGCCGTTTACTATCAACAGTTAATAACGCAAGGATTTTCAGATTATTTCCGTTATGAATCAACACACTGGGAAGTTAATGAGAACCATTCATTATTATATAAATCAAGAAATAAAAATTGATAACATTCAGGTGATTCATCTATCAAGAGAGAAGAGACAAAATTAAAACAGATCCAAGTAATATTTTATTTAAACAATTAAGCAGAATAAGCACAGCCATAATGGAACTTTATATTATTCATTATCAAGCGGGTTTTTATGAAACACAATCAGGATGAGAAGTGAGGTTTAGCGTGTCATAAAACAGCAGCCTGGAACTGTGATCATCCGCGCAACAAACGATCAAACCTTCTTGTATGGTAGTCTAACACTATAAAACTAAGCAGGATTGTTGTTATGGCATCTTCCACCCTTACCCACACTCAGGCTACCGAGAAAAATCACACCTCATTGATTCGTCGGGTGGCCAGTGCATCGGCCATTGGCACTGCGGCGGAGTACTATGACTTCTTCGCCTACGGCACAGCGGCCGTACTGTTTTTTGGTCACTTATTTTTTCCCAGCCACGATCCTCTGATCAGCACGCTGGCGGCATTTGCCACTTACGCCGTGGGCTTCCTTGCACGTCCTATTGGCGGGATAGTTTTTGGTCATATTGGCGATAAAGTCGGTCGCAAAAAAGCGCTGGTGGCCACCATCCTGATCGTGGGACTGGGCACCTTCTGCATCGGATTACTACCGACTTACGAGAAGATCGGCATCTGGGCGCCAGTGCTGTTGATTGCCATTCGTCTGCTGCAAGGCTTCGGTGTGGGCGGTGAACAGGCAGGTGCTGTATTGATGACCGCAGAGTATTCGCAAGCATCACGCCGTGGTTTCTTCGCCAGCTGGGTGCAAATCGGCGCGCCAGTGGGCTTCTTACTGCCGTTGGCACTGTTTGCCATTCTTAATGCCACGCTGTCTGCTGAACAGATGATGGACTGGGGCTGGCGCGTGCCGTTCCTGTTAAGTGCATTGTTAGTGATTGTCGGCCTGTTTATCCGTCTGCGTATTGATGAGTCGCCAGTGTTCGCCGCCATCCGTGAAACCAAAGCAGCGGAGTCACGTCCCTTAAAAGAGGTGCTACGCGGCAATCCTAAATTAGTGGTGAATGGCGTGGCGGCTAAGTTGATTGAAGCCTGTGCGTTTGCGCTGTTTACGGTCATTATTCTTGCATGGGGCAAAGCAAATAATCTCGATTCCGGCATTCTGATGAACAGCATGATCGTGGCGGTGATTCTCGAAGTCTTCGCCATCCCGATGATGGGGGCGCTATCAGATAAAATCGGCCGTAAACCGGTGTATATGATGGGTGCGTTATTGATTGTTATCGCAATTGTGCCGTTCTTCTATGCCCTGTCGCAAAACAGCTACTGGCTCACACAAATCGCGATGATCGTTGCCCTGACACTGGGTCATAGCATGTGCTACGCCCCACAAGCCTCGTGGTTCCCTGAACTGTTCCCCACTCACATCCGCTGCAGCGGCATCGCGGTGATTTGGCAGATTGGTTCCCTGATTGGCAGCGGCGTGCTCGGCTTAGTGGCGGTTAAAATTCTGCAGATGACAGACGGTCATTGGTATGGACTGGCACTGTATGTGGCGGTGTTGGGCGTGATTTCGGTCATTGGCCTGCTGCGCCTGCCGGAAACCGCGCCTGGACGCCGCAACGGCGAATATCATCCCTGGCAGCAGCATTAATCTGTGAATAGGAGCGGCACCGTGCCGCTCTGCTTTGTTATGCATTATTCAGAATAGCTTTGCCAGTTTCAGCATTTGCTAAAATCACCCGGTGCAATAGCATGCGTTTTCATCATGTTACCTCGCCCCACCGAATTGGTTACCCATGCGCAAACAGTTTGAGCGTTGTCTTTCCCTGAATGACTTCGAAAAATACGCCGTTAAGCGGCTGCCGCACCCGCTTTATGCCTATGTGTCGGGTGGCGTTGAGGACAACCAGGCGCTCCAGCATACGCTGCGATCCTACGCGCGCTACAGCCTGATCCCAGAAAATATGGTGGATGTTTCACACCGCAACACCGAGGTCGAGTTGTTCGGTCATCACTACGCTGCACCAGTGGGCATCGCACCGATGGGTATTTCTGCCATTACCGGGTTTCAGGGTGATATCGCGTTGGCGCGTGCAGCAGCAGAGAAAAACGTGCCCTTTATCATGAGCGGATCGTCGCTGATCCGCCTGGAAGATGTGGCGGCCGTGAATCCCAATATGTGGTTTCAGGCTTACCTGCCGAAAACGCTGGCAGAGATTGATGCCTTGATAGATCGCGTGCAACGTGCCGCGATCCCTGTATTGGTGGTCACAGTCGATACCCCTGTCAAAGCCAACCGCGAAAACAATGTGCGCGCTGGGTTTGCAACGCCGTTTCGCCCCAGTCTGACATTAGCCTGGCAAGGCTTTACCCATCCTCGCTGGCTCACCGGCACCTTGATAAAAACCTTACTGACCAGCGGCATGCCTTACTTCGAAAACAACAATGCGGTACGTGGCGCACCGCTGTTTTCGAAAAATGCCGTACGCGATTTTAGTGGCCGCAGTCATCTCACCTGGCAGCACATTGAACATATTCGTCAACGCTGGCCCGGCACGATGGTGATTAAAGGCATCCTCAGCCGCAACGATGCGGTGCGCTGCAAAACTATCGGTATAGACGGCATTGTGGTGTCGAATCACGGTGGCCGCCAACTGGACACCGTCATCCCACCAATTTATGTCTTGCCGGAAATTGTCGAAGCCGCCGGAAACATGACGGTGATGTTCGATAGCGGGATTCGTCGTGGCACCGATGTCATCAAAGCGCTGGCGCTGGGGGCAAAATCTTGCTTCGTAGGACGCCCCTTTAACTATGCCTGTGCGGTGGGTGGATCAGCAGGCGTGTCGTGGGCGCTGGATTTGATTATCAATGAGGTCAGCCGCGATTTAGGCATGCTGGGCGCACCTTCGCTGGCTGACCTCAATCTCCGGCATTTACGTCAGACTGAGTGACAATGTCACGTCACCAACCGGTGATACGTGACCAAACTGCCGGCTCTGCGCTGTTTGTCTGTAACACCTGATACTGCAGATGCATGGCTGCCGTGGCGCAAGCGTGATTCGGCAGAATACGTACGCGCGATCCAATCGGGAAATCGTCTGGTGTCAGGTTGCTGTCCGCCGGTAAGACAATGATGCCATGCTCCTGATTGGTGATACTGAGACAAACATCCAGCGGCGCGCCCACCATATCACACACCAATCCGTAACCGTAATCCACTGGGCCCGCCGCGGTGCCACGATCGCGGGACATCGCCATCCAGCCCGCATCGATAAACACCCAGTTTTTCTCAACGTTATGCCCAATGACGGTACTGACCACGGATAGCGCGATATCGTCTTTCTGACAAACGCCGACGTTGTGCATCACCAGGTCAAAGGCAGTAAACACACCAGCTCGCACCTCGCTGATCCCTGCCAAATCCTCGGCATAATGCGCCGTCGGCGTTGCCCCGACACTGAGGATCGGACACGCAATGCCCGCTGCACGCACCCTGCTGCCCGCCAGACGGATGGCGTCACACTCCGCTTGCGCGGCAGCGCGGATCTGTTCCGGGTTCCGGCAACTGTAGGATTCCCCGGCATGCGCCAGCAATCCGGTTACCGTTGCGCCCTTGCCTTCTAACTGCTGTGCCAATGCCACCAGTTTGTCGCTCTCCGGTGGAAGACCGCCCCGGTGACCATCGCAGTCGATCTCAATAAACACCGAGAAAGTGACATGATGCGCAGCGGCATAATCCACCACCGCCTGTGCCTGTTGCGGCGTATCCAGCAAAATATGCAGATCCACGCCTTGCTGCATCAGGCGGGCAACACGAGCCAGCTTGTGAGGGGCAATGCCCACCGCATACAACAGATTATGATAACCCGCCGCGGCAAAACCTTCGGCTTCGGCCAGCGTTGACACCGTGGCCGGGTGCGCTGCAACCGCCAGTAACCGAGATGCGGCCTCTACCGAACGTAACGTCTTGAGATGCGGACGCACCACGCTGCCAAGCCTGGCAATCCGGCTATAAAGCCGATCCACATTGCGCTGAAAACGGGCCTCGTCAACGAGTAAATACGGGGTTTCAAGCTGTTGTAACCACTCAGGAAGTCCTGTCACGCCATGCTCCTTGTCAGAAATTCACCATAGCGGCCGAGATCCACGTTGCCGCCACTGATAATGATGCCCACGCGCTTGCCCGCAAAACGTTGTGGATTCGCGCGCACCGCCGCCAGCCCCAGGCAGCCCGTTGGCTCAACCACCAGCTTCATTCGCTCGGCGAGAAACTGCATTTCCGCGATCAACTGCGTATCTCTGGCGGTCAGGATATCGTCTACATGCTGCTGAATAAGAGGGAAAGTATAGCGGCCGAGATACTGGGTCTGAGCGCCGTCGGCGATGGTTTTCGGCGTGTCGATGTGGATGATTTTCCCGCTGCGCAGCGATTGTTGCCCGTCGTTTCCGACCTCAGGTTCCACACCAAAAATTTCAGCGTGCGGGCAGAGATGGCGCATGGCTAAGGCGCAGCCCGCCAGTAGTCCACCGCCTCCCAACGGCGTGAGGAGCGCATCAAGTTCGCCCACTTCCGCCAGAAAGGCTTGAGCTGCGGTGCCTTGTCCCGCAATAACATGCGGATGATCGTATGGCGGGATCAAGGTCAGGCCATTTTGCTCTGCCAGGTCGCGACCAATCTGTTCGCGATCTTCCGTGTAACGGTCGTAAGTCACCACCTGCGCGCCATAACCCTGTGTCGCTTTTACTTTCGCGGCGGGCGCATCCAGCGGCATCACAATCGTCGCGGGGATGCCGAGAATTTTGGCCGCCAGCGCGATGGCTTGTGCGTGATTACCGGAGGAGAAGGCGACGACGCCTCGTTGTTTCTGCTGTGGCGTGAATTGCAGCAGCGCATTCATCCCGCCGCGAAATTTGAAAGCGCCCATGCGCTGAAAGTTTTCACACTTGAGAAAAACCTGCGCACCCAGTTGCTCATTCAGGGTACGCGAGGTAAACACCGGCGTGGGATTAACGTAAGGTTGAAGCCGTGTTGTCGCAGCCGCGACATCGTCAAAGGTCGGTAAAATAAGATCGCTCATGGCAGCACCAGCAAATTTTGCATTGAAATGACAAAGTATATAAAATTAGACAATTCTTCCAGTCAATTTGTGACCTGATTTATGAGCGCCCGAAATAATGCCCTGCTGCTTGAACAACTCAATACTATTGCCGAAGGGCTGAGCGCGACTTTTGCGCCATTCTGTGAAGTGGTGGTTCACGATCTGCAAAATCCAGAGCACGCGATTCTGGCTATTCACAACAACCTTTCCGGCCGAGAAGTCGGTGAACCCAGCACAGAGATGGGCCTGGCGCGCATCGCCTCACCTGAGTTTCCGGCTATCGTGGCTAACTATGCCAATCAACTGGCAGATGGTCGCCCGGTGAAAAGCACCTCGATTGGTATCAAAGATGAAGACGGGAACTATGTTGCGGCACTCTGTATGAATGTGGATATGACGCTGTTTCGCGGCATGCAAAGTGCGCTGGCGCAGTTTACACAACTGGCGAGTAATGCGGTGCAAGAGACCATTGAACCCGCCGGTGCACAGGCGTTGCGAGCCAGGATTGATCATTTCGCTGCCCGGCTCGCCACAACGCCGCGCGCCCTGAAAGCCGCTGAGCGCAAACAGCTGATGGCTGAATTGCGCGATAGCGGCTTGTTAGAAGTGAAGAAGTCGATGGACCTGATTGCACAGCAGTTGGGCGTGTCGCGCGCCTCGGTTTACCTGTACGCGAAAGAGTAGCTGGTGTTCAGCGCTTGCGCGGTAACGAAACGCACAGCAGCCCAAGCACAATCAGCACCACGCCAGCAAAACTGCTCCAGCGGAATGGCTCATTGAATACAGGGAGCGAGATGGCGGCCAGCCACACCAGCACATAACTCAGACTCAACAGCGGATAGAGCCGATTCAGCGGCAAATGGCGCAGCGCTAACATCCAGCAGAGCATAGAGAGTGCATAGGCACTCAGCCCAAGACACAGCAACATCATGGGCTGCAGATGTTGCCAAATCTGTGGGCTGAGCAGCTCAGCAAGAGGCGGAAAATGCAGCATCGCTGCCCGCAGCACCAACTGTGCGCAAGACACCAGTAACACGCTGCACAGCGCGAGGATCACCCCTTTCATAGATGGCTCCCCATCAGCGCGACACCCGCGACAATTGCCAGGGTGCCGAACCACTGCTGCAATGAGTAGGTTTCACGCCAGATCAGCCGTGCGGCAATCGCTACCAGCACGAAGTTGAGACTGAGCATCGGATAGGCCACACTCACGGGCACCACGCGCAACACGATCAGCCACAGCAGCATCGCCACGCCGAGCAAAAAAATGCTCAGCGCAATCCACATGATCAGCTTTTTCTTGCCCTGTCGTGTGCCGAGGTACGCCGCCTGCTTTTGACACAGCTGGGCGGCGCAGCTCAACAGACTCACCAGAAGAATGAGCAGCAAACTCATGGTTTCGCATCGTAGCCGTAATAGACCAGACGCCCCTGGCGATAGACATCGTCAGGAGTCGGCAATGAGGGATCCGGCTCCTTCTCGCCCGAGTTCAGCATCATCACCAATGACACTTTCCCCTGGTGACGATGTTCGCGCAGCCAGTCCGCAAAAGCTGGACCATCAACATAACGTGTTTGCGCATCGGGATAGCTAAGACCATATTGCAATTCCCCTTTTGCATCATAGAAAGTGATATCACTGCGTTTCGCTTCCCACGCCACGGCAGCGGCGATGCCTGGATTGTCTGCCAACACGTAACGACTATCGACCAGTTGATTATGCACGGCACTGACAAAGTTCTGCGGCTGTTTAGAATCACGCACCTTTTGCGGAATGGCAAATCCCACCAGCAGTGCCAACATCAACGGACAGAGCGCCGCCAACTGCCAGCGACAGTGGCCAGGCTTCAGACTCAGCCAGCCCATCACACCCCAACCGGCAAACGCTAATGCACCACAGATAACACGAACGGTTTCATCGCTGCTATAAACCGGACGATGCGACAGCCCCCATGGTGCAATAACCCCCAGTACCACAATGGTCGTGACGGCACCAAACAGCAGGTTGATCCAACCATTCACTTTGAACACCCTGGCAAGCATCGCTGATCCGCTGTGCGCATAGTGCGCCATCAGCAGTGCCAGCGGTGCAAAGCAAGGCAGAATATAGGTCGGCAATTTTCCTTTGGCGATACTGAAGAACAGCAGCGGCAGTAACACCCAACTCAGCAGATAGACAGCCCCCGCATGCTGACTGCGCTGACGCCACGCGCCCACTAAGGAACCCGGCAACAGTGCCAGCCAGGGTAAGCAACCCGCCAGCAGCACCGGCAAGTAGTACCAGAATGGCGCTTTGTGCTGAGCATCTTTCTCCGCAAAGCGTTGGATATGTTCTACCCAGAAGAAGTAATGCCAGAAATCCCCTTCCTGACGATGAATCGCCAGCGCCCATGGCGCACTCAGCAGCGCAGCCACCACAATGGTTAAGGGGCCCCAACGCAGCAGTTCACCAAAGCGGCCTTGCCAGATGGCCCACGGCAAAATGGCCAAGACCGGCACCGCCAATGCCAGGAAGCCTTTGGTCATAAAGCCCATGGCGCATGCTGCGCCGAGCAAGACATAACCGAGTAAACGCTGTTGAGTACTGGTGGCCTGAGCAGCCAGCCAGTAACTGCACATCGCCGCCACCAGCCACAACAGCAGGATGGGATCGAGCACCGCGTAAGTCCCGATCCCGTAAACCAGCAGCGAAGTCATGAAGATCACGCTGGCCGTCAGGGCGATCTTACGGCTGGCAAACATCTGGTTGCCCAGCCAGTAAATCAACAGCGCACTGATCGAAGTGCAGAAAATAGAACCCGCGCGCACGCCGAAGTTGCTATGACCAAACAGCAGTTGGCCGATATTATTGACCCAATATCCGGCGATCGGCTTCTCGAAATAGCGTAAGTCAAAGAAGTGCGGCACCACCCAATTGCCATTCACCAGCATTTCTCGGCTGATCTCGGCATAGCGGGTTTCATCCGGCTGCCATAAGGCGCGGAATTCAATGGGGATGAGGTAGTAGAGTGCGAAGAGCGCTAACAGCAGCGCCGTTTTGGTACCTGTACGCATCCGTGGTTCCTGTTTAGTTTCCTGTTAACACTCAGGCCTGGCAGCCCAGCCAGCCTTCTCGTCCGGGGATATGCCCACGCACCAGATTGCCTTGTGGTAGCGTGCTGAGATCTTCAGGTAATAGTTCACTGAGCGGACAAAAGTGAATGCCTTGCTGCTTCGCGCGCGTCAGCAATTCGCCAAAAGCTTGTGAACCGACAATGCCTTCCACTTCGGCGTGGATGGTATAAACCGGCGCACCTTCAGCAGCTAACATCTGTTCGAGGATAAAGTCATTAAAGCCTGCCGCACTCACAGATTGACCGACCACTTCGTCCCAGGTTGGGAGGGTCACCGGGATTTGTACCGTGCCCAGGCTGCCATCACGCAGACGCGGTAGAAACGGCCCCGTACCGCGGCAGTCGCTGTTGTAGCTGAAGCCAAATCGTTGCTTGGCCGCCACCACGCGGCCATCAGCACGCCATCCCGCCACGGCTGAACAAGTGACATTGTCACCGATAATCGATTCCAGTGCCTTTTTGCCACGGGCGATCTGCTCCAGCAACTTCTCTTCTGGCCATACGCCTGCCCAGGTTTGCCAGGCAAAGTGGTCCCACGCATGCAGCCCGACTTCATGGTGGTCCGCCGTGGCGCTGATGATCTCTTCCAGCCCGCGACCAATTTCACGCCCTGGCCATGCGGTACCCGCGAGTAAAATATCCCAGCCATAGAGGGAAGCTGCGCGCGAGCGCAGCATTTTCCATAAGAAGCGCGGCTTCATCAGGCGCCACAAGTGGCGCCCCATGTTGTCCGGCCCTACGCTGAAGAAGAAACTGGCCTGCATCTGATGCAGGCTGAACTGTTCCAACAGTGCCGGGACGCCGAGTTTGGTTCCACGCCAGGTATCAACATCTACGCGCAAACCAATTTTCTTCATGGCTTCTCCTGCAGCTCAACGGTGCGCAGGAAGAAGTCCAGCGTGTTATCAATGGTGGTATCCATCTCAACGGTTGGCGTCCAGTCCAGCAGACGACGCGCATTTTTGATAGCCGGCTTACGGTGTTCTACGTCCTGATAACCTTTGCCGTAATAGCTGCTGCTCTCGACTTCACGGAAGCCGGCAAACGGCGGGAAGCGATCGCGCAGAGGATGACGTTCAAAACTGGCCAACAGGCGTTCAGCCAGCTCTTTAATGCTGGCTTCGTTGTCCGGGTTACCGATGTTCACGATTTGACCATCACAGTTATTGCCTATGTTCTCAATGATGCGGAACAGGGCTTCAATACCGTCACGGATATCGGTAAAGCAGCGTTTCTGCGCGCCACCGTCGATCAATTTGATCGGCGAACCTTCCACCAGATTGAGAATCAGTTGGGTGATGGCGCGCGAGCTGCCGATACGGGCTGCATTCAAGTTATCCAGACGCGGTCCCATCCAGTTAAACGGACGGAACAAGGTGAAGCGCAGCCCCTCTTTTTCACCGTAAGCCCAGATCACGCGGTCCAGCAGCTGTTTGGAGACGGAATAGATCCAACGTTGCTTGTTGATCGGTCCCACCACCAGATTGGAGTGATCTTCGTCGAAATGTTTATCGGTGCACATACCGTACACTTCCGACGTCGACGGGAAGATGATGCGCTTTTTGTATTTCACGCAGTCACGGATGATCTTCAGGTTCTCTTCAAAATCGAGTTCGAATACGCGCAGTGGATTACGGGTGTACTCGATTGGCGTAGCAATCGCCACCAGCGGCAATACCACATCACATTTCTTGATGTGATACTCAATCCATTCTGAGTGAATGCTGATATCACCTTCAACAAAGTGAAAGCGTGGTTGATCGAGGAAACGACTGATGGCATCAGAACCAATATCCAGACCGTAAACTTCGAAGTTGTCATCCTGCAACAGGCGCTCGGTCAAATGGTTACCGATGAAACCGTTAACGCCAAGGATCAGCACACGAATACGACGTTTGACCGCAGCAACCGGCTGCGAATAAAGCAGCGCGCCCGGCACCATCCCCAGGCTTTGTGCCAGTTGCGTACCATTCATGTACACACCGTTTTCACTTTGCCCGGTTACCACTTCCAGTGCGCCTTCACCACAGGCAATCAGGAAAGGTTCTACGGAGAGCACCGTACCCGGTTTCGCCGCAGGCGCATCAGCATGAACGCGACCTTTCCACACCACGAATTTGACCGTACCAGCAAATGCAAATGCGCCCGGCCATGGGTCGGTCACCGCACGCACCAGATTATTGATGGATTGCGCGGGCTGTTCCCATTTAATGCGACCATCTTCAGGCGTGCGGCGTCCGACAACGGTCGCCTGACTGTGATCCTGAGGAGTGGCGACGATCTCACCGCGCTTCATCGCGGGCAGCGCCTGCTCCAGCACTTGTGCCGCGCAGTTCACCAGTTTACGGTGCAGCGTCAAAGCATTGTCTATCTCTTCAATCGCGACACGCTGTTGCGCCACGATATCTCCCGCATCCGCGCGTTTCACCATGCGATGCAGCGTCACGCCGGTTTCTTTCTCACCATTTACCAGCGCCCAGTTGAGCGGCGCGCGACCACGATATTTTGGCAGCAGTGAACCATGCAGGTTAAAGGCACCAAGACGCGCGCTGCTGAGAATGTTGTCATTTAGCAGGTTACGGTAATAGAACGAGAAGATGTAATCCGGGGTCATGGTTTTAATACGATCAACCCACAGCGGATGGTTTACGTCTTCCGGTGCATATACCGGAATGCCCTGCTCAGCCGCCAGACGCGCCACTGAACCAAAGAAATTGTTTTCTCCGGTGGAGTCCGCATGAGTGAAGATCGCGCTGATTTCAAAACCGGCGTTCAACAGCGCAGTAATGCCTGCACAGCCCATATCGTGATAGGCGAAGACGATCGTTTTCATTGCTCAATTTCCTGTACAGATGAGGCATCTTTCTGCGAGTTAATAACACGTTGGATGAAGTAGCGCGGACGGGCGCGTACATCGTTATAGATTCGGCCGATATATTCGCCGAGTAAGCCCATGCCGATAAATTGCGCGCCGACGAAGATAAACAGCACCGCAAACAGCATGAACACGCCATCTCCGGCCCAATCGGCACCGAGGAACAGACGCAACACAATCAACACCAGTGAGAAGGCAAAGCCCGCTAACGCAATCAGGCTGCCAACAATGCTCAGCAGACGCAGCGGCGTGGTGGTCAGGCAGGTCACCAGGTCATACATCAGGTTAATCAGCTTCATAAAGCTGTATTTCGAATCACCAAATTCACGCTCCGCATGCGCCACCGGCAATTCGATGGTGCGGCGGGCAAAGGTATTGGCGAGAATGGGAATAAAGGTGCTGCGCTCATGGCAGTTGAGCATCGCATCGACAATGTGACGACGGTAAGCACGCAACATGCAGCCGTAATCCCCCATTGCCTTACCCGTCACCTTCTGAATAAGTTGGTTGATGGTGCGTGAGGCACGACGACGGAACCAGCTATCCTGACGGTTCTGACGTACCGTGCCGACCACGTCATAACCCTGCTGGGCGGCTCTTACCAGATTCGGGATCTCTTCGGGTGGATTCTGCAAGTCAGCATCCAGGGTGATAATCAAATCACCTGAGACATGGTTAAAGCCGGCCATGATCGCCGAATGCTGACCATAGTTACGGTTCAACAACACGCCTACTACATGGCTGCCGGGCATATCCGCTGCATCGGCAATCATCTCGCCCGAGCGGTCACTGCTGCCGTCATCCACCAGCAAGATTTCGTATTCCAGATTCAGTACTGCGCAGGCCGCATCGGTGCGACGCACCAGTTCCGGCAGGCTCTCCTCTTCGTTGAAGACCGGGATCACCACGGACACTTTACGAATGGCTTGTTCTTCCAACATCTCAATCAAACTCCAGCGATCTGACGCAGTGCGGTAATGACACGAGTGATGTCTTCATCGCGCATGTCAGGAAATAACGGTATTGAGCAAATTCGATCGCTATTCCATTCCGTATTCGGCAGGGAAAGTTGCGGGTAACGTTCGCGGTAATATTTGTGAGTATGGGCAGCACGGAAGTGCAAGCCGGTGCCAATATCCTGCGCTTTCAACGTTTCCATTAACGCATCACGACTTATCCCGCATTCGGCTTCATCAACACGAATGATGAACAGATGCCACGCGTGTTGATGCGGCCAGGCGGGCTGCGCCAGTGGCAGGAACGGCGTATCCGCTAACTCGGTCAGATAACGCTGCACAATCTCAGCACGGCGAGCATTAATCGCCGTCAGCTTGTTGAGTTGCACCATCGCAATCGCCGCACTGATATCCGGCAGATTGTATTTAAAGCCCGGCATAATCACTTCTGCCTGGGGCTTACGGCCGTGGGTATGGCGGTCGTAGGCATCAACGCCTAAACCGTGGAATTTCAGACTGCGCATGCGGTCAGCCAGCTCTGCATCATCGGTAACGATGAGGCCGCCTTCGGCACAGGTCATGTTCTTGATGGCATGGAAGGAAAAGATGGCGGTGCCTTGGTTTCCGACATGATGCCCTTTGTAATAACAACCCGCTGCGTGTGCTGCGTCTTCTATTACGGCAATACCGTGTTGATCGCCCAACGCGCGAATCGCGTCAATGTCGGCGGGCGCACCGGCGTAATGCACCGGAATAATGGCGCGGGTACGCGGCGTAATGGCTGCTTCAATCTGCTCTGGCGTGACCATCAACGTATCGCGATCGATATCGATCATCACCGGCGTGGCACCCAACAACGTGATGATATTGATGGTGGAGACCCACGTCAGCGAAGGTGTGATCACTTCATCACCCGGCTGAATATTCAACGCCAGAAGCGTGACGTGCATGCCTGCCGTGGCAGAACTCACAGCAATCGCATGTTGATTGCCGGTTAACTGGCAAAAGGCTTGTTCCAGCGCCGCATTTTTGGGGCCAGTGGTGATCCAACCTGACTCAAAGACCTCTTTTACTGCCGCTAACTCTTCCTCGCCCAAAGCGGGACGCGAGAATGGAAGAAAAGTCATAAGTTTACCTTAACGTTTTACACCTAAAGTTGCCTGCAACAGGACCAGTTGCAGTGTGCAGTCATTCAGATCCTCAAAAACATTCAGTAACTTGCTGTTTAAACGTAGATTAAGCAGAAACAATTCGGTAGCACGAAGTGTTTAATTTTAATCTCACGCAAAAAAAACTTAAGCTCACCTGTTTGGTTTCTTGTAGAACAAAATACGGCGGAAAACTTAACTCAACATTAAATGGCTAATGCGCAGGTTGGCTTTTTTCTTAAATGTTGAAGATTGGTAGAAGTTTTTACGTCGGCTGCTGTATCGCACTATTTAGTCGTCACCCAAGTTTCATCAGGATGACCAAATGTCTGTAACGTGGCGTTTGCTGTTTTTGAGAACATAAGGAGTGCGGAGAGGTTGATGACGGAAAATTGGCAAGGAAACAAACTGTTAGTGTATAACCGGCACGGTTCTTAAGGTTAAGCTAATATTCAAACCATACTCTATGTCGGGATATTGACGCATTGACGAACGGAGGGTATCGCGATGAATACGGGAGCTGACAGACTTTCGCAAGCTGCACTGCGCCGCCATCATATTGGGGTTAAGACCAAGAGCTTGCGCTTTCGCGGCGACTTATATGTTTTCCGCTATAACGCCGGCCATTATGATGTGTTTCTCAATAATGACCGCGTGATGTCACTGGCGACCAGTAATGTGCAGGACGCCATTCAGATGTTTAAACAGCAGTCATAAGCCACTGACTGCTGTTTATTGATTCAAGCTCTACGCCGCTCGGTTTGCGCATCCAGCGCTGAATTAAATTCAGCTTCGGTCCAATTACTCTGCAATGCCTCTTTAACCAACTGCTGCTGCGTTTTTGGCACCAATCCCCCCACCGGTGGGTCCGTATCCAGATTGGTCGGGAATGAGTAGCCACGCGCCGCCACCGCAATGGCCGCCTCCAGCTCCACTTCACTCAACGCACTGCGGCTTAATATAGGGTAAACCCACTTAAGGATTTGCTCATGGTTGACTTCCTCCATGGGCACGCCAAAGGCCGAGGAGACCTGCAACAAATTGGCCGTGCGGATATGATCCTGCGTGGTGTTGTTACCCGCTGCGTGGAACAGTGCGGGATTGAAGAACAGCCCATCGCCCTTCTGCAACGGTAGCTGCACAAAATTATCGGCAAAATATTGCGCGAACTCCGGGCGACGATAAGCGATATAGCCCATCTCATACTGATGTGACCACGGCAGCAGTCTGGTCGGGCCTGAGGCCAGCGGCATATCACTGTGCGCCACCGCACCTTGCAGCGTCAGATATTGAGACAAAATCTGCACGGGGATGGGAAATTCTGCCGCGAAGGCGCTTTGCTGGAAACCAAGATGATAATCGCGATGCGCCTGCTGCGCCTCACCACCCGGTCGTACCTGGTTTACCTGTGAGGTCATACTCCACGCCGGACCGAGCCATGCCTGGCAAATCAGCCCTAACGTTGGATTGGCGTAATAGTCGATAAAGACTTGTGGATTAACTTCAGCTAACTTTTGCAGCGCATTCCAGATACGGCCATTGTTACCCGCTTTAGAGAAGTGATCGGCCTGGATCTTGGACTTCGCTTCCTCATGCATGATCGCTTCAAACGCTTGAGAGGCACGATCCACACAGTGCGTATCCGCATACAATCCACGCACCACTAACACGCCGGGACCATAGGAGAGTGCTTTGTGTAACTCACTCAGCACCGCTTTTTTGTCCGTGAGCGCTGCATCGTCCAGCACGTCCCGATCATAGATCAGTACTTCTGAAACGATCTCCGTGGCCAATGGATAATCGGCGGCATCCACCTTTTGTGCACAGAATGTGCGTAAGTCATCCAGATTAGCCTGATCTTCATTTACAAAATAATGTGATGTCATGATGACCTCATTTTCATATCGGTTTGCAGGGTAAGTTCTATCGTTATGTACACTCGCAGAAACGCGCTGCGGTGCGTTGTTACCCGACAAATTAGCAGCTACATTACGTTAACAAAACATCAAAAACACCTCATAAAAACCTCATCAACCCTATGGCAAAATTTACCTTAAAACAGATCGCTGCACAGTCAGGTTTAAGTCTCGCCACCATCGATCGTGCTTTGCATAAACGGGGGAAAGTTCACCCGCAAACAGAACATCGCATACAACAAGCGATGGCCGACCTCGACCTGCTGCGCAAAACCGGCCTGGCCCAGGGACGGACGCTCTATTTCGATATCATCATGCATACCCCTAATCGTTTCAGTGAGTTGGTGCGTGAAGCCTTTAGCAGCCAAATTTCGAGTTTTGGTGCCTTTCGTCTGCAATTACGCTTCCATTGTCAGGAAACCATGACGGTTGAGGAAGTGGATGCGCTACTGAAAAAATGCGCCTTAAATAGCCACGGCATCATCCTTAAAGCCACCCACGATGAGCGATTCCTGCCCACGCTGGAACAACTCAGCAAACAACGTATTCCAGTGGTGACTGTTGTCACCGATATGCCTGCCAGCAGTCGCCTGCGCTATATCGGTATGGACAATGCCAGTGCGGGAAAAGCAGCGGCCTTTCTCATGTCCAAATGGCTTCGCGCAGACATGACGAGCATTGCCGCGATTACCGGCAGCGAGGCGTTTATTGGCGAGCAGGAACGAATTGATGGATTTGTCACGGGGATGGCGCAGTTCGCTCCGCAACATCAAGTCGCGGTGGTTGCCGGAGGTTTTGGCATCGATCAGCAGATGTACAGCTGTGTTAGTGACTTTTTGACACAGCATCCCGATATCAACGCGGTATACACCGTGGGCGGAGGAAATGCCGGGATTTTACGGGCTTTCGACGAGCACAATATTAAGATCGAGACCTTTATTGGGCACGATCTTGATCGTGAAAATCGGGCGTTGATGCAGGCTGGTAGGATCGATGCGTTGATCGACCACAACCTACAACTCGATGCACAGCACGCATTTCGCGCACTGCTGGAGTATCACGGCTTTTTACCGCAGCGCGAACATGTCGCGCCCTATTCTCGCATTAACATCATTACTCGCTTCAATATGTACAGCTGATGGCGGGAACAGGCTCGAAAATCCGAATGAAAGTGCTTGAAACACGTCGATGCTGCTCGCGCACTCGCCCAGCCCGGCGTAGGTTTGAGCGGATAAATCGGGAATAAAGGGCGTGTTCAATGGAATGGGTGTTATGGCTGATTGCTGTCGCGGTGGCTCTGAGCGTGGGCAGTTTTATTAACGTAGTGGTGTATCGTCTACCGGCACAGATAATTAACCCAGAGCACAGCATCAGTGTGTGGCGTCCACGTTCGCACTGTGTCGCCTGTAAACAGGTTCTCGGCTGTCGTGACATCTTACCGGTGGTGAGTTGGCTGTTGCTGCGGGGTCGCTGTCGTTTCTGTCAATGCGCAATCAGCGCACGTTATCCAGGCGTCGAAATCGCCAGCGCACTCTTTTGCCTGACGATGATTGTTCTGCTTCCCATCGACCGACCTTTGGCCGCTACGCTCATGCTGTTTTGGCTACTGTTAACCCTCTCCCTGATCGACATCGATCATCTTTTGTTGCCAGATGTGATCACCCAGCCTTTGCTGTGGCTTGGGCTATTATTAAAAGCAGTGGAATGGATCCCCGGTTCGCTATCCGACGGCGTTGTTGGTGCCATTTTGGGCTATGGCGCACTGTGGTGCATAGCGACAACCTATCAACGGATTACAGGTATTCCCGCCCTGGGAATGGGCGATGTAAAACTGGTAGCTGCCTTAGGCGCATGGCTAGGCTGGACGCTGATACCGTTGATGCTTTTACTGGCCTGTAGCGGGGCAATTTTAGCGATTTTTATCGGCAAAATCTGTGTGCATCGTGACCTCCATCAGCCCCTTGCATTTGGCCCCTGGATCGCCTTAGCGGGTATAAGTCTTTTTATTAACACGATTATTTAATAACCCATTCATAGGCTGGCGCTAAAATAGCCGGCCAATTAGTGGCCAACGCCCTGATTCCTATATGAAAAGAATAAACAATTCTAAACAAAATTAATCATTGTGATGTACGTCAAAAGGCTCTATATTGGCCGCGTTTTTTCAACCACTGATACTTTTTTGTTCAACTAGTCGACCGGCCAGCCTGTGTGAGCCCCGGTTGAAGGAGAGATATGATGACGGATAAAGTCCGTATTGATAATTTTGGTGCCAACGCATTCAACGGAAACAACGACGCTTTCTTGGCCCGTCAGGCTGAGTTTGAATCTAACGTCAGGAGTTACCCGCGCAAATTGCCTTTAGCGATCGCTAAAGCCAATGGCGTGTGGATCACAGATGTTGAGAATAAACAATATCTTGACTGTCTGGCTGGCGCAGGGACGCTGGCACTTGGTCACAACCATCCTGATGTTCTGCAGAGCATCCAAAATGTCATTACCAGCGGCTTGCCGTTACATACTCTTGATCTGACGACACCTCTGAAAGATCAATTCTCTGAGTCACTGCTCTCGCTGCTGCCTGGTCAGGGTAAAGAGTATTGCCTGCAGTTCACCGGCCCTTCCGGTGCGGATGCGGTTGAAGCCGCGCTGAAGCTGGCGAAAAAAGTCACCGGCCGTAGCGGCGTGATCAGCTTCTCTGGCGGTTACCATGGTATGACTCATGGTGCATTGGCTGTCACCGGCAACCTCTCGCCGAAAGAAGCAGTTAACGGCATGATGCCAGAAGTGCAATTCATGCCTTACCCGCATCTGTATCGTTGCCCGCTGGGTCTTGGTGGTGAAGCTGGCGTTAAAGCGCTGACCTACTACTTCGAAAACCTGATCAACGACGTTGAAAGCGGCGTACGCAAGCCTGCTGCTGTTATCCTGGAAGCGGTTCAGGGTGAAGGCGGCGTGAACCCGGCTCCGGTCGAGTGGCTGCAGCGCATCCGTAAAGTGACTCAGGAACATGGCATTCTGCTGATCCTGGACGAAGTTCAGGCTGGCTTTGCCCGTACCGGTAAATTCTTCGCCTTCGAACACGCTGGCATTGAGCCAGACATCATCGTGATGTCAAAAGCTGTGGGCGGCGGTCTGCCACTGGCAGTTCTGGGTATCAAAAAGCAGTTCGATGCCTGGTCACCTGGCCACCACACCGGCACCTTCCGCGGCAACCAGCTGGCGATGGCTACCGGTCTGGCAACGCTGAAAGTCCTGACCGAGCAGAACATCGCCGGTAAAGTGGCTGAGCAAGGCGAATGGCTGAAGGCGCAGCTGGCTGAGATGCAGAAACGCTTCCCGGTAATTGGCCACATCCGCGGCTTGGGAATGATGATCGGTATCGAGATCGTGAAACCAAACGAAGCGGCTGATCATATGGGCAGCCTGCCAGCAGATGGCGAGCTTTCTGCCTTGCTGCAGAAGAAATGTTTCGAAGCAGGTCTGATTCTGGAGCGTGGCGGTCGTCACGGTGCGGTACTGCGTCTGCTGCCGTCACTGCTGATCACCAACGAAGAGCTGGCGATTTTCCTGGATAAATTTGAGCAGGCGCTGATTGGCGCTGGCGTCAAACCTGTTTGATTGGAAGAGTACATGTCTGAAGTAAACCCGATTCTGGCCGCCTCTGCACTGAGCATTGAGGCGTACCAGCAGGCGATTGCCCAAAGCAGCGCCGCGGTTGTGCAGTGGCTGCAACAGCCTGAGATGTATCAAGGCAAAACGGTTGCCGAACTGCGCGAGCGTATCACGCTCGACTTCAATCCAAACGGCCTGGGTAACCAGGCCGCGATTGAACGCGCGATTGAGTATTTCCTGAAAGACAGCCTGTCCGTGCACCATCCACAGTGTGTGGCGCACCTGCACTGCCCTAGCCTGGTCGTTAGCCAGGCGGCAGAAGTGCTGATCAACGCCACCAACCAGAGTATGGACTCCTGGGATCAGAGCCCTTCTGCCACCATCATTGAGGTCAAACTGATCGAATGGTTGCGTGCGCAGGTGGGTTATCCAGCCGGTGATGCTGGCGTGTTCACCAGTGGTGGCACCCAGAGTAACCTGATGGGCCTGATGCTGGCGCGTGATGCCTTCTATGCGCGTCAGGGTCACTCTGTTCAGCAGAATGGCATTACTGGCGATCTGCGTAAGATCAAAGTGCTGTGTTCCGAGAACGCACACTTCTCCGTGCAGAAGAACATGGCTCTGCTTGGCCACGGTTATCAGTCCGTTGTACAGGTGAAATCTGATGAATTCGCCCGTATGGATGTGGCTGATCTGAAAGCCAAGCTGGCGCAGGCGGAAGCGAACGGTGAGCAGATTCTGGCTATCGTCGCCACCGCGGGTACCACGGATGCGGGTGCCATCGATCCACTGCGTGAAATCGCCGGTATTGCTGCTGAGCGCAATATCTGGGTACACGTAGACGCGGCATGGGGCGGCGCACTGCTGCTTTCTGAGAAGTATCGTGATTACCTGGACGGCCTGGAACTGGTGGATTCAGTCACCCTGGACTTCCACAAACAGTACTTCCAGACCATCAGCTGTGGTGCATTCCTGCTGAAAGACGAGCGTCACTATGAGCTGATGCGTTATCAGGCGGCTTATCTGAACTCTGAGTTCGACGAAGAAGCCGGCGTACCTAACCTGGTATCGAAATCTCTGCAGACCACGCGTCGTTTCGATGCGCTGAAACTGTGGATGGGTCTCGAAGCATTGGGTCAGAAACAGTACGCCGCGATCATCGATCACGGTGTAACCCTGGCGCAGGAAGTGGCTAAATTTGTCGCTTCAGAACCACGCCTTGAGCTGGTTATGCAGCCGCAGCTGGCTAGCGTGCTGTTCCGTTACCGTCCAGAGCAACTGACCGATATCGCGCAGATTGCCCTGTTCAACCAACGCATCGGAGATGCGCTGCTGGATTCTGGTCGCGCTAACGTTGGCGTAACCGAAAACCAGGGCGTCACCTGCCTGAAGTTGACGCTGCTGAACCCAACGGTAACGCTGGAAGATATCAAAGTCCTGCTGGCGCTGGTTGAGAAAACCGCGAATCAGTTGCTGAACGCGTAATCTCGCTTAACGCGATAAAGCCGATAACTGGCAACGGTTATCGGCTTTTTTATTGCCTCAAATAAAACTTTGCATGCGTGCAATCACAGTGCGGACTGCACTGTTTTGGTGCCAGTGTGCATAAATGCGCACCCTACGAGCCCGCTCACGATGCCTTTGCGCTTAACTGCGACAAACAGTCCTCCACTTTATTAACTCTGGCACGCCAATTGCTTCAATCTGTTTACCGCATCCTGCTGGTCAGGAACAGGCGCCGTAGTCTGGTAAGCGGTTTGTGGCTGAGTGCCACTCCAATACATCGATTTCAGGCGAAGAAGCCCCACCGGCAATGCTGTCGGCGGGGCTTTTTTTTGGAGTAACGCTATGAGCAAGTTAAAAACGTGGTTTCAGGGACCACAAGACATCACCGAAGCGGAAGCGGTGGAAGATTACGCCGTCGGCCGAGTGCCGTCACACTATCGCTGGCCGATTCCAGCAATCATTTTAGTGCTGCTGGGCAACTCAACCGCCATGTTCTGGTTTAGCCTCGGTGCGGATATGAGTTATCAGGTCGGCTGGCCGCTCCTGCTGCTGCCTATCGGCTATATGGTGGTGTTCGCCACCCTGATTGGCTCCTGCATCATGAAAATGGCGAGCAAGGAAGGATTGTCACTGAATCTAATGACGCGTGGACTCGGATTTGGTTACATGGGCTCAGCTTTCACCTCACTGATCTACGCCGTTAACTTTATTTTTTACTTCCTGTTTGAAGGCACCATTGTTTCCCATGCCATTGCCAACTATGCAGGCGTGCCGGTCAACTCAATAACCGGTATCGCAATTTTTGCCTTGATGGGGCTGGCTGCTATCTGGTTTGTATGGAAAGGCATGTCCTCGATGCAATTCCTGCAAACCTGGGGGGTACCAATTTTCATCTTGCTGTTTGGCTTCTGCATCTGGCAGCTTACGCATCACTACCCTTCAGTGGGCTTTGGCGGCTGGCAGCCTAAAGGCGAAGTTGACAGCAATGCAATCTGGTTAGTCATGAACATGGCAAATGGACAGATCGTGTTCCAGGGTTTGATGGCAACCGATTATGGCCGCTTCGCCCGTCCGGGTATCAGCCACAAGGGTACGGCAACCATTATGCTGGGCATGTTGATTCCGATTGTGGCGGTGATGCTGTTTGGCGCGTTTATGGCCTATACGCTGATGCCGCACATTCAGGGACAAGACGTCTGGTCACTGGCGCTGGATCCCGGATTTGTATTCCCATTGATCATTGGATTAACCGGCGTGCTGTTCGCGGTGATCACCCAGATTCGCATCAACGTACTCAACCTTTACTCTGGCTCCATTGCCCTGTCGAACACCATGGATATGGCGTTGAACTATCGTCCTGGCCGTCAATGGTGGATGTTGCTGGTCTGGTTACTCGGCGTGGTGTTCTACGTCTGTAATATTCTGCAGTACACCGGCACCTTCTTGTCGATTACCGGTATTCTCACCAACACATGGGTATTCATCATCCTCGCGGATTACTATGTCTGCCGTAAGGTACTGCATCTGGCACCGTCAGACTTTGTCGAGTTCCGCAAAGAGTATCTGCGCATGTGGAACCCGAGCGGCGTGATTGCGCTCTGCGTTGCGGTGGCCATCGGCGCTGCCGGCGTGCTTGGCATGTATCCAATGGTTTATGCCTCCTTTATCGCCATGCTGGTTGGCCCGGTACTGCACGTTGCCATTAGCGTCGCGACACGCGGTCGTTACTACTTCAAGACCTTCCCAGAAGATATGCCCACCGCATGGAAACCATCCGATGCCTATCAAGGGCCCAAGCCGGTATTGACCCCCGCACTGAGCAAGGAGGCTAAATAATGAGTGTTAAAGTCGCAACGATTCAATTTGAACCGACTCAATTTCGCAAAGATGAAAACGTGGCGCGTTTGCTGCAATTAGCTACCGAGGCAGCCCGTGACGGCGCACGTTTGATCGTGATGCCTGAAATGGCCACTACCGGCTATTGCTGGCAAGACCGTGACGAAGTCGCCCCCTTTGTAGAAACTGCCGATGGCCCCACCAGCCAGGCCTTTGCAGCCATTGCCCGCGAATATCACTGCTATCTGGTATTTGGCATGCCAGAACGTGACGCCGTCACAAATATTTACTACAACAGCGCAGTGCTGGTTGGCCCACAAGGATTAATTGGGGTGCATCGGAAGACACACCCTTACATTTCCGAACCGAAATGGGCCGCCAATGGTGATGTGGGCCATCAGGTGTTTCACACCGAAATCGGCAATATTGCATTGTTGATTTGCATGGATATCCACTTTATCGAAACCGCTCGCCTCGCGGCGTTGGGTGGTGCACACATTATCTGCCATATCAGTAACTGGTTGGCCGAACGCACTCCCGCCCCTTACTGGCTGACGCGCGGCTGGGAGAATGGCTGTGCGCTGATCGAGAGCAACCGCTGGGGTTGGGAGCGTGGTGTGCAATTTAGCGGCGGCAGCTGCATTGTAGACAGTGATGGCGGCTTACTGGCGAGTGGTGACAGTGGCGATCAGGTACTCTGCGCAGAACTTAACGTGCCCAGCGTGAACAAGACGCTACAGAAGCGTCGTCCGGAGCTATATCAACGGCTGATGACACAAACCTTTATGTGGAATCCTCAGGATTTCTTTGGCCTGTACGGACGCGATCCGTTACCTGCAGCCAAAGATTCCCGGGTGGCTGTCGCGCAGTTCAGACCCGAAAATGACGTCACAGCAAATCTGCAATTGATTCGCCATTGGGCAGAACAGGCAAAATCTCGTGGAGCGGAATTGCTGGTGCTACCGGAGCGCGCGTTGAGCGGCGGTGAAGGTCAGAGCAATGCGCTGACCCTGAACGATGCGCCCGTTCAGCAGTTGATTAAACTCGCTATCGAGCTGGATATCGCCTTGCTGACGGGCCTGGTCGAACGGGACGATAATCACTTTTATAACAGCGCGCTATTGGTGAGTAGTGCAGGCGTATGTGCGCATTATCGTCAGATCCATCTAAGTGAAGCAGACCAGCAATGGGCCAGTGCGGGTAATCAGTGGGTGACCTGCGATCTACCCTGTGGCCGTGTCGGTATTCTTATTGGAGAAGATTTGCTGGTACCGGAAGCTGCGCGTATCCTGGCGCTGGAAGGCTGCGATATCATCGCCTGTCCCGCACAGATCAACACACCAACGCCAATGGCACACGCGGGCACGGCGATTCCCCATGCCTGGCCGATCCCTCGCGGAGCCGATCCTTATCACTGGCTGTTGCCGCGCGTTCGTGCAGGAGAGAATAACGTGTGGCTGGCCTTTGCCAACTGGCCTCCTGCTCAGGGAGAGAGTTTCGGTCTCAGCGGCGTGTTTGGCCCAGATACCTTTGCTTTCCCTCGTACGGAGATCAAGGCATTTGGCGCTCAGGGTTTAGCGGTGCTGGATATCACCACCGGCTCGCCAGATACCGCTTATCCTAATCATGTGGTAAGACGTAAAGATCTGGTGTTGATGCGTCAACCCCACTATTACACCGCGCTGGTAAAAGCGTTAGTTTTGTAGGCCCGCTTGAGCCACCACAAGGGCGGCTTTATAGCCGCCCAACGTTACCTGGAATATCTGGAGCAATCATGGCGGCAACCTCAGCGTCAGCACAAAAACATGTCATTCCCGTTGGCATCCTCTATTCCGTTTCCGGCGATTACGCGGTGATTGGCCGCGAAATGCTCAACGGTATTTTGTTGGCTATTGAGGAGATTAACGCTAATCCGCTTTACGACTTCACCCTCGCGCCCATCGTGCGCGATCCCGGCGGCTCGCTGGATAAATATTACCAGGACTGTCATGACCTGTTATATCGCCACGGCGTGCGCCATCTGATCGGCTGCTACACCTCTGCGGCGCGTAAAACCATTCTGCCGTTGGTCGAGGGCGCGAATGCCCTGCTATGGCATTCTGCCCGCTATGAAGGATTTGAAAGCAGCAACAGTGTGATTTATCTCGGCGCAGCGCCGAATCAACACGTGTTGCCCCTGCTGCGCTGGCTGTTGCAGCAGCAGGACGTGGAGATGTATCACGTGGGTTCGAATTACGTCTGGTCGTGGGAAATGGATCGTATCACACGCGAAGTGGTGATCCCTGCTGGCGGGAGCGTCCTGGAGAGCAAACTGTTACCGCTGGGCGAAGAGAACGTTGATGAACTGATTGCCGATATCATCACCCGCCGGCCCAAAGTGTTGCTTAACACCATGGTGGGCAAAAGCGCCTACAGTTTTTATCGCGCCTGGCATCAAGCCAGTCTGCAACAGCCCTGGATGAACGAGGTACTGAAACTTAGCCTGACATTATGCGAACCCGAAGTGGCAATGATCGGCGCAGAGGCGCTGGAGGGGTATCTGGTCTCGGCGAGTTGGTTCCAGTCCATAGATACACCCGCTAATCGCGAATTTCTGCGCTGCTATCGCCAGCGTTTTGGCGAGTCCGTGTCAGCCTCGGTGGACAGTCAAAGTGCCTGGCTGGCGGGGCATCTGCTGGCACGCGCTATTCACCGTCAGGGCAATGCCGAGGTGGAAGCGGTACGCTGCGCCGTGCTGCAGGATGCGATGGATTCCCCTGCCGGATCGATTCGTATCGATGCCGATAACAACCACAGCTGGTTGACGCCGCATCTGGCGCGCTGTCATAACGGCAAGCTGGAGAGTTTTTGGCAAGCGACAGAGGCGATCAAACCCGACCCTTGGCTGGCTTGGGTAGACCTGGATGATCTGGGCCAACGAGGTGACAGCTAATGAGTCGAAAAAACGTGCAAATGCGCGGCCTCAAGGTGGGCGTCATTGGTTGCTCAGATCGCGATAATCAGCATCTGGCGCAGCAGTTTACCCGCATGGGGATTGTCGGCGCATTCTTTTCGATATTTCCCAGCGAAACACAACTCGTCGAGCAGCAACTGCTGGTTTTCGATGGCGATAATCCGGCGTTGTTTCACCCTACCCATAAACTGCCCTGGCCCGCCTTGCCCAAAATAGCGCTGACGGCCATGGAAACCCCCTCGCGCCTGCAGTGGATCACCGAGCAGCGCATCGACAGTTATATGCGCAAACCGGTGCGCTTTGACGGCGTGATGACCGCCTTTACACTGGCGCTGGACAGTGCCGCGCGTATCAGTCAGTTGGAAACGCAATTAAAGCGTCAGGAAGAGCGTCTGCGCGCACGAAAACACCTGTTCTCCGCGCAGATTTTGGTGATGAACGAGCTGCAGCTTGGCGAAGACGATGCCTACAATCTGCTGCGCCGCGCGGCGATGGACCAGCATATGACCATCGAACATCTTAGCTGCCAGCTGCTTGACAACAAAACCCCATGGTTAAACGTGCTCAAGGCGCTGGCGACGGAGAAACGCTGAGATGGCGTTAATTTCCCGCACATAATCGAGAAAAGCCTGCAACGGCGCGGGGATCAATCGACGATCGTTGTAGTAGAGCCATAAGCCAGAAAAACTCTGCCACCAGTCGGTTAAAATCGGCTGTAAGCTGCCATCATTTAGCGCTGGTTTAATCCAGTCTTCGAACAAGTAGACCACGCCCGCCCCCGCCACGGCAGCAGACACGGTGAGATCCATGGCGGCACCGACACTGCAAATCAAAGGGCCCTTCGGCTGCAAACGCACCACTTCTTCGCCGTTTTCAAACTCCCAGTCGGCTATCACGCCCGTGGCATAGCGCCCATATAAGCACCGATGTTGCATCAAATCGCGCGGATGCTGCGGCGTACCGTTAGCGGCCAGATAAGCAGGAGCCGCCGCGGCAGCAAAGCGTTGCAGGCGCGGACCAATCGGCAGTGCCACCATATCCTGCTCCAGGTGATCGTCATAACGGATACCCGCATCACAACCCTCACGGAAGATATCCTGTACGTTACTTTCCGCCACCACTTCCAGCTGGATATCGGGGTAACGCGCCAGAAAGCCGGGCACGATAGTGGGCAAAACCAATCTCGCTGCGCTAACGGGCACATTGAGCCGCAAGGTTCCACCCGGCGTGTTGCGAAAATTATTCAATGCGTCCAGTGCCGCATCCACTTCGTTCATGGCGGGCATTAAGCGTGACATCAATGCTCTGCCCGCTTCGGTGAGCGCCACGGTGCGCGTGGTGCGGTTGAACAAACGTACGCCCAACTGCTCCTCCGCGCGTCTTACCGCATCACTTAAACGGGAGGGATTACTGCCGGTCATGCGCGCCGCTTCTCGGAAGCCACCCGCTTTTGCCACCGCCACCACGGCGTGCAGCAGTGCAATATCTAACGCCATTGTTCGCCAATCCGTACACTGTGTCCTGAATTATCCGGATAGTTGCACAGCGCATCGGCGATTACAATCTGAACACACATCGACGAAGGAGGTTTCCATGTCTCACAACGTAAATACTTATACGCTGGGTGATCGTCAGGTAAAACGCCTGGGCTACGGCGCGATGCAACTGGCTGGGCCGGGGGTGTTTGGCCCGCCGGCAGATGAACAACGCGCATTGCAGGTGCTGCGTGATGCGGTGGCAGCGGGCGTTAATCATATTGATACCAGCGACTTCTATGGCCCGCATGTCACCAATCAACTGATCAAACAATCGCTGCATCCTTATCACGAGGATTTGGTGATTGTCACCAAAGTGGGTGCCCGTCGTGACAGCAAAGGCGGCTGGTTACCGGCGTTCTCCCCGGAAGATCTGACTCAGGCGGTGGAAGATAATCTGCGCAACCTCGGTCTGGAGGTAATGGAAGTCGTGAACTTGCGTTCCATGCTGGATGTGCACGCCCCGGCAGAAGGTTCCCTGGAACCGCAGGTGGAAGCAATGATCAAACTGAAAGAGCGCGGGTTGGTTAAACACATCGGGCTGAGCAATGTGACGGCAAAACAGGTCTCGGATGCGCAGAAAATGACGCCAATCGCCTGCGTGCAAAACCTCTACAATCTGGCAAATCGTCAGGATGAGGCGCTGGTTGATCAACTGGCCGCCCAGGGAATCCCCTACGTGCCCTTCTTCCCGTTGGGCGGCTTCTCACCGCTGCAATCCGAGCAGTTGACCGAGGTTGCTCAAGCGCTGCATGCCACCACCTTACAAGTGGCACTGGCCTGGCTGTTACAGCGCTCACCCAACATTCTGCTCATTCCTGGCACCTCTTCACCGGAGCACCTTAAACAGAATCTGGCGAGCGGTGAGTTAGTGCTGTCACCCGAGGTGGTGCAGCGTTTAAACAGCATTGCTTAAATTTATTGGGTGCGGCCCTTAGGGCCGCCCAGAAACACTAGCTCGAACCGCCGACACGCCCGACAATTCCGCTCTCCACCAGGCACGCTTTTAGCACCCCAAATGCATCCTGACACTGCCGTTCATCCACGCAGGCATACCCCAACAGCAGCCCACGCCGTTCCTGAGGATGCATATAGTATTGCGAGAGCGGCCGCACTTTAACACCGCGCCGCAGCGCCATGGCCGCGATAGCCACATCATCACATCCCACTGGAAGGTTAATCACCAGATGCAACCCCGCCTCATGGTTCACGCGCGGCATAAAATCCGCACCGAGATAGCGTTCGATCAAGCTGGTTAAAAACCGACGTCGCTGACTGTAGAGCTTGCGCATCCGGCGAATGTGCGCCATGTAGTGCCCTTTCTGGATGAACTCCGCCAGGGCGCGCTGCACCAGCAGATGCCCACCTCGGTAGAGTTCCGCCGCCGCCACGCGCAAGGGTTGCGCCAGCGCTTTTGGCACCACCAAATAGCCCAGACGTAACGCCGGATAGAGGGTTTTACTGAATGTGCCCATATAAATCACTGGCGCATCCGGTTCAAATCCTTGCAGTGAGGGGAAAGGCTGACCGGCAAAGCGAAACTCACTGTCATAGTCATCCTCCACCAGCCAGGTTTTGTGTTTGCGGGCCAAATCCAACAATTGTTTGCGACGTTCAAGGCTGAGGTGGACGCCGAGTGGATATTGATGTGACGGTGTCACGAAAATCATCTTAGGCGCACGAGCGCGCGGCGGCAATTCGGGAATAATGCCCTGATCGTCAACGGGTTTGGCCTGGATCTTCAATCCGTTAATGCGCATCAGATTGCGCGTTCCCCAATAGCCTGGTTCCTCAATCCATACCGGATCGCCGGGATCGCACAACACTCGTGTCACCAGATCCACCGCCTGATGCACGCCTTCGGTAATGATGATCTGATCGGCATCCGCGTGCACGGAACGCGCCACGCTCAGGTATTCCGCCAGCGCCTGGCGAAGTTGCGGGCAACCGCCGTTGCTGCTGTAGATCAGGCGATCAACGTCCGGTTCCCGGTTCAGTCGTGCCTGAATCTGACTAAACAGCTTATGCGGAAACTGGGTAACGTCAGGCGCGCCTGGCACGAAGGCGCCCCACTGATAAGGGGAAGCATTGGCATGGCCGAGTAACGATGCGCCGCGCTTAGAAATCGCTGCCGTTTTAGCTGTCGAGGGTAAATTCAGCTCCACGCTACGTGGGCTGTTCAGGCAGCCTTCGGGTAAGGTTTCGGCAATCCAGGTACCGCTGCCGGTGCGCGCGGTGACGTAACCCTGCGACATCAAATTTTCATAAACGGTGAGTACCGTGTTACGCGACACCGACAATTCGCGCGCCAAATCACGTGTCGCGGGTAATCGGCTAGACCGTGGAAAAATCCCTTCAGCAATCGCCGCTTGCATGCACACCAGCAGACGCTGTTGCAGCGTTCCCTCCGGCAAAAATTGCAAACGTTCCAATACATGATCGGCGTATAAACTTCGCAATTGGCTCTATCCTTTTCTCTAAAAGTGGCTCTGGCAACAAACCTTAGCGCAGGGATAAATAAGCGTGTTTGTCGTGATTTGTAAAGACGCTTATCGCTAAGGAAAGGTTATGGAAGGTAAAAACAGCCAGCTGCAACAACGCAAAGATGATGCCCTGCCACGCGGTACCGGCAACCTGTGTCAGTGGTATGTTGAGCAGGCAGAAAACGCCACGTTGCGTGACGTTGAGGGTAACAGCTGGATTGATTTCGCGGGCGGTATCGCGGTGCTGAATACCGGTCATCGTCATCCGCGCATCGTAAAAGCGATTGCTGAACAGTTAGAAAAATTCACCCATACGGCGTTCCAGGTGACGCCTTATGAAAGCTACGTTGCGCTGGCAGAACGCATCAACAGCGTGGTGCCCATTGCAGGTAAAGCCAAAACCGCCTTCTTCTCTACCGGTGCAGAAGCGGTAGAAAATGCGGTGAAAGTCGCCCGCGCCGCCACTCGCCGTCACGGCATCATCACCTTCGGCAACGCCTTCCACGGCCGCACCTTTATGACCATGGCGATGACCGGCAAAGTGGCTCCCTATAAGCGTGACTTTGGCCCGATGCCTGCATCGGTCTGGCATGCGCGCTATCCCAATAGCGTCACCGGCATCAGCGTGGATGATGCGCTGGCCAGCCTGCACGATATCTTCACTCAGGATGTCGCCCCACAGGATGTCGCGGCGATTGTGCTGGAACCCGTGCAGGGTGAAGGCGGTTTCCATATCGCGCCTCCTGCCTTTATGGAGCGCCTGCGCCAGCTGGCTGATGATCACGGCATTCTGCTAATTGCCGACGAAGTGCAGACCGGCTTTGGTCGTACCGGCAAGCTGTTTGCGATGGATCACTACACCGTTAAACCCGACCTGATCACCATGGCGAAAAGCCTGGCAGGCGGCATGCCGCTGTCAGCGGTGAGTGGCCGCGCTGAGATCATGGATGCACCAGGCCCAGGTGGACTGGGTGGCACTTACGCGGGTAACCCGTTAGCCATTGCCGCAGCGCATGCGGTGCTGGATGTGATCGCTGAAGAGCAGCTGTGTGAGCGTTCTGCCCAATTGGGCGCACAGTTGAATGATTTCCTCCAGCAGGTCCGCTCTCGCTGCTCCGCCATTACGGACATTCGTGCACTAGGTTCAATGGTGGCCGTGGAGTTTGCTGAAGCGCAAACCGCACAAGCCATCCAGCTGCAGGCAATGGCACGCGGTTTACTGCTGTTAACCTGCGGCCCACAGGGCAACGTAATCCGCTTCCTCTATCCGCTGACTATCCCGGATGCACAGTTTAGCCAGGCGCTGGAAATTCTCAGCGGCGTACTAAGCCAGCATCAGGATTCATAGCTTTTCCTCCGTTTTCCCAGCCTGCATGCTGCGGGCTGGGCTTCTCACCTGCTGCAGCCAGGCTGTGCGATAAACAGCCCGAAAGACGATCTGGAGAATAACAATGAGTTCACAGAATGCCGATGCGCTGGCGCAAGGGCTTAAGCCGCGTCATGTAAGAATGTTATCGATTGCCGGCGTGATTGGTGCCGGGCTGTTTGTCGGTTCAGGTCACGCGATTGCCGAAGCGGGCCCCGCTGTCCTGCTGGCCTATATTGCCGCCGGTACGCTGGTGGTGCTCATTATGCGCATGCTGGCCGAGATGGCTGTCGCCTCACCGGATTCCGGCTCTTTTTCAACTTACGCGGATAAATCCCTGGGTCGCTGGGCCGGTTTTACCATCGGCTGGCTCTACTGGTGGTTCTGGGTATTAGTGATCCCGTTAGAGGCAAACGCCGCAGGCACCATTCTGCACGGCTGGTTCCCGCAGGTCGCAGTGTGGGAGTACACGCTGGCCATCACCACATTCCTTACCGTCAGCAACCTGTTCAGCGTGAAGAATTACGGCGAGTTCGAATTCTGGTTTGCGTTGCTCAAAGTGGTGGCGATAGTCGCCTTCCTGGTTGTAGGCAGTCTGGCGGTATTCGGTTTGATGCCGGGCAGCAGCACCAGTGGTATCTCTCACCTTTATGATACCCACGGCTTTATGCCGAACGGTATCAGCGCCGTACTGGCCGCGATTCTGACCACCATGTTCTCATTTATGGGCACCGAGATTGTCACCATTGCTGCCGCAGAATCACGCGAGCCGAAGAAACAGATCACGCAAGCCACCAACTCGGTTATCTGGCGTATTGCGCTGTTCTATCTGCTGTCGATCTTCATCGTCATCGCCCTGGTGCCGTGGAACACGCCATCACTGATGAAAGCGGGCTCCTATCAGACTGCCATGGAGATGATGAACATTCCTTACGCACGTCAAATTGTCGATGTCGTGGTCCTGATCGCGGTGTGTAGCTGCCTCAACTCTGCGCTTTATACCGCTTCACGCATGCTCTATTCCCTGTCACGCCGTGAAGATGCGCCTGCTGCGGCCTCACGTACCACGCGCAGTGGTACGCCATGGGTCGCGGTGATAGCGTCCACCGCCGCTGCTTTTTTGACGGTGATTGCCAATTATCTGGCTCCAGCAGCGGTATTTGAGTTCTTACTGGCGAGCTCAGGTGCCATTGCCCTGTTGGTCTATCTGGTGATTGCCGCCTCTCATCTGGTGCTGCGTAAGAAGCGTGAGGCGCGCGGGGAAACGCTGAGCTATCGCATGTGGCTGTTCCCGGGCTTAACCTGGGCAACCATGGTGTTTATCGTCGGGGTACTGATATCGATGCTGTTCAACCCACAGCACCGCTCTGAAATCATTGCCACCGGCTTGTTGACGCTCGCCGTGTTGATCACCAGCCGAATTGTGCATCGCAAACGGGCCGCACGTAAGCACGAGGAGATGGTGGCGCTACGCTCGTAACGTCTGAATGTTCCGGGCAAGGATGCCGCGGAACATCACTCATACTGTACGTCGATACTGATTGACTCTTCCGGCACATTAATCACCACGATGCACTTGTTCCACACCGGTTTGCCTTCTGTCATCTCATGTTCAACAAAGTAGTGCTGGAAAGCTTTCAGCGCTTCAGTGAGATCGCCAATCGCCTGCGCATCGGGTTCAAACCAGTCCGGCTCACCGTTCTCATCCAGATAATCGAACTGGTATTCACCGCCTTCGTCATCGGCAAACAATTCTGCTTTTACGATCAGTTCGCGCGCGCCTTGTGGCCCGCAGCTGAAAACAATCTGCGCAATGCGACGGTAGAGGTCTTCGTAGGTCATGACAATTAATCCCATAATTAGCGAGCGCCGACAGGTAGCGGTGCGATTCATCGCGCAATGAATTGCGCCGCTACGTTACCGAGCGCTCTTATTGACTTTATAACTCATGAGAAGAGAATGAGGCTCTTCGAACAGTTAGTTGAAAGAAATGGAGTTTATCATAGCCTGTTCAGCGCGTTTCCCCTGTGTTGCCACAGCCAAAAAAACGGTCACCTTATTGGCTGCTGCCCTGCTTCTGGCCAGTTGCTCATCCGAGCCACCGAAGTCACTCGTCACGCCACTGCCCACAGTGACGCCGAAACCGCAGCCGACACAACCTGTCGCCAGTAAAGAACCGGTGCGCGGCGTGTGGTTGACCACCGTTTCACGCCTTGACTGGCCACCGATCGCTTCCGTTAATGCCAGCCCGAGCAATCGTATTAGCCAGCAACAAAAAGCGTTAACCGACAAACTGGATAAGCTGAAAAGTCTGGGAATCAATACGGTGTTCTTCCAGGTGAAGCCCGATGGCACCGCGCTGTGGCGTTCAAAAATTCTGCCGTGGTCCGATATGATGACAGGCAAAATCGGTGAAGATCCCGGATACGATCCGTTGCAGTTTATGCTGGATGAAGCGCACAAGCGTGGCATTAAAGTGCATGCGTGGTTTAACCCTTATCGTGTCTCCACTAACGTTAAGCCCTCCACCGTCAATGAATTAAACAAAACGCTATCGCTGCACCCGGCAAGCGTGTTTGTCCTGCATCGCGACTGGATCCGCACCGCAGGCGATCGCTTTGTGCTGGATCCAGGTATTCCAGCTGCGCGTGACTGGATTACCAGCATCGTCGCTGAAGTGGTGTCGCATTACGATATTGATGGCGTGCAGTTTGATGACTATTTCTACACCGAGACGCCGGGGTCGCAGCTTAACGACAGCGCGACTTTCCGTCAGTATGGGCAAGGTTTTGCATCGAAAGCGGACTGGCGTCGTCACAACACTCAGCTGTTAATAGAGCAAGTCTCACGCACCATCAAACAACTCAAGCCCCAGGTTGAATTTGGCGTCAGCCCTGCTGGTGTGTGGCGCAATATTTCACATGATCCGGCGGGTTCCGATACGCGTGGTGCAGCAGCTTACGACGAAGCTTACGCCGACACCCGGCAGTGGGTGCAGATGGGCCTGTTAGATTACATTGCCCCGCAACTTTACTGGCCGTTTGCGCGCCAGGCGGCCCGGTATGACGTGCTGGCTAACTGGTGGGCTAACGTAGTGAAGCCTACTCATACGCGCCTCTACATCGGCGTAGCGCTGTATAAGATCGGCGAAAGTTCGAAAATGGAACCGGACTGGACCGTCAATGGCGGCGTGCCTGAGTTGAAAAAGCAGCTCGACCTCAACGAGTCAGTGCCGCAAATCAACGGCACAATTTTATTCCGCGAGAATTACCTGAATCAGCCTCAGACCCAGCAAGCGGTCAACTATTTGCGTAGCCGCTGGGGTAATACGTATTAAGAGTAGATTCGCAGCTTGACACTAAGTTAGCTGCGAATCAGATAATTTTATACATTGGAGCTAACTAAAACGATAGTTTTTACTTTGAATAAACGCAGAAAAACCACCTGATGAAATAAAAACTTTTCTATTAGATTCTTTTTGGCTGTTCAATAAGCTACGAAGCATTTCGATATCTTCGACGTTGATGATCGGATTGCGATACCTTGCATTGTTTATCTCATACTCGCTTACAACAACGTTCAGGCGATGCATTAGTGCACTGTTGCGCAAAAATGCATTCAAGCTTGGTGAAATCCAGTAAGTAAGCTCAATCACCTCATCAATTTTCCTTTTAAGAATTTCAATCACCTGAACATCATTGCGATGACCTACCTCTTTCCAGATTGGCTCATTATGAGCAATCCTGTTCCGAAGCATTCTTATTGTTTCAACTCGGCGTCTCAGAATATCACGCTGTTGAAACAATTTATTCTTTCCCGTCACTACTGGCAGTTTTTTGAAGGCATAAATAAAACCCTTAGGCCATAAAAATCCTTTACTTACATCACCATCATAAAAGCTTTTGTCTAAAACATACTCCCAAACGCTAAAATCTGTTTGAGATATGATCTGATCCAATGTTGGCAGCGCTGTGGTGTTGTTGCCGAGTTTTTTGTTGAGCAACCTACGCGCGTTATTTTTTGCTTTAGCTATACCATTTGAAAAACCTCTGACCTGATTGGGTCTTATTAATGATTTTGATGCATTATCTTCAATTGTGGCACGGTCATCTTCAATTAAATGATACGGGATCACGTCAAACCAATGTTGATTTGCAACATGAGTTGGAATGCACATTTTACCTGCTTCGTTTATTGCATTACGTAATGCAACCTCAACTAATTGCAGCAGACTGCTCAGAACACCGGAAAACTCGAGGTTCCAGCTATACAAACCAAAAAGCTCGGCTTTGTTGCTTATTGTAAATGTCGAATGGTAACTGGCTAATCGAGCGGGTGAAATTAGTCTCACCATATCATTAAAATCAAAATCCCTAGGCATGAAAGTAACCCGTCCATGTTTTGTTAAGTTTAAACGTTATACTCCAGAAATTAGCAGGATTGATTGCTTTGATTTAAAATTGCGAATACACTTCACATTGTAGCTAGTCTAACGTTCTTCTCCCGACCTGTGCGGTGCCAGATCCAAGACAAAAAGCGCAAGAATTAAAGCCCCAGCTCTGCTGGGGTTTCTTACTTTTTCGGTGTATTACGTTCTCTCAATCACACCCGCCAGCGCTTCTTCGCTCTGCATCAGGGCAAAAAACGACTCCAGTTCACGTAACATCATCGATGCGGCAATCGACAGCTGACGCTGCGGCGCTACACACAGCGATAAGGTGAACGGTTTTAACACCGTGTCGATTAGCGGTATAAACTTCAACTCCCCGCGACGGTATTCGTCAACGATATCCAGCCAGCACATCAAACTGATGCCCACGTCATCACGCACCAGCGAACGCAGCATATGAATGTTATTGGTGCGACCAACCTCATTCAGGCGAATGCCTGAACTGTTGACCAAGGCTTCCAGCGGATCGGCCAGCATCAGCGGCGCGGCAGGCACGATAAACGGCCAGGATTCGCAGTGGCTGAAGCGAATGGACTCCAGCTTAGCCAAAGGATGCTGGCTACTGACCACAATTCCCAGGCGTAAATCGGCAAACGACTTCACCAGCAACTCACGGGAACTCTGCGGGTTGAGCATAATACCGAAATCCGCATCCCCAGAGGTCAGCGCGTTGGCAATATGGATGTTACTCATGGTGGTGAGGGTAAACGAAATGCCCGGATACTCCTCGCGAATGCGTTGCAATATCGAAGAGAAAAAACCGCGGTTGATGGCATCAATCGTGGCGATATGCACATGCCCATGGCGTAACCCGCGCAAATCATCCAGTTGAGTACAGACGCGCCCAAACTCCCGCTGCCAGTTTTTTGCCGCATTCAGCAGAATCTCGCCTGCTGCGGTCATACGTAATCCTGATGGATGACGTTCAAACAGCGGCATATCCAGCTGCTCTTCTACCCGCAATATCTGTCGGTCAATGGACGAGGCGGAGACGTGCAACACCTCTGAAGCCTTGCGCAATGAACCCTGACGCGCCACTTCGGTGAAATAAATTAGAAATCGGGAGAAGGCGAACATAGTGGGTGCTCTCTTTTTTGCAACGCATCATGCGAATTAAACAGATGGACGCTTACACTAAGGCAAAATAATAATTCCAGCCATGATAAAAGCAAGGGTATGCGCGGCGTTAACGCTGAAGACATCCCTGTTCAGACAGGCTGATTATGAAATCAACGCACCTGGCTGCCACCGTCATCGCAAAGCAATTCAACGGTGCTGGCAATGTATTACTGACGCTGGAAAGTGCCAGCCAACAACCGCTTCCGGCATTCGCGCCGGGCGCACACATTGATGTTCACCTGCCTGTGGGGGGCGTACGCCAATACTCGCTGTGTTCTACAGCCGAAGCAGAAAACTACCAAATCTGCGTGCGTCTGGATCAGGCCTCAACGGGAGGATCGCGCTGGCTGCATCAGGCACTTAACGTCGGCGAGAGGCTGACGATTTCCGCGCCACGTAATCATTTTCCGCTACCGGATGCGCCTCGTACCCTGTTGTTCGCCGCCGGCATCGGCCTCACGCCCCTGCTGATGATGGCGGAGGCGCTGGCGTTAAAGCAAGCGGATTTCCAGTTGCACATCTATCTCAAACGACATGATGAGCTGGCCTTTAATGATCGGCTGGCACAGCTTGGCGAGCACGTGATCATTCACTACAGCAGTGAAGGCGACAGTCTACGTCACCAAATCCCTGATGAGCTTAAGAGACCGGAACAAAGCGCCCTGGTGGCCTGTGGCCCGGCAGGTTTTATGGATCACCTTCAGCAGTTGGCGCTGCAATACGGCTGGCAGCCAGAGCAATTGCACAGTGAGCGCTTTAAAGCCGACAACACTTTGACCACCACGGGTGACAGTTTTGAGGTCGAAATCGCCTCTTCAGGCGCACGCTTCACTGTCGGCAAAACACAGAGCATTGCTGAGGTGCTGGAAGCCGCGGGCATCGAGATTGAGCTGTCGTGTGAGCAAGGGATGTGCGGTGCATGCATAACGGGCGTGGTATCCGGCGAACCCGATCACCGTGATGAAGTGCTGAGCCAGAAAGAGCGCGCTGCCAATAATTGCATCGTGCTGTGTTGCTCACGTGCACATTCTCCCCTCTTGGTGCTTGATCTATGAATCGCTACCCAGGCGCTACCGGGGCGCGCTTACCTCGCTGGTTATTGCCAGACAACTGGCCGATGAGCGGCAACCAGCCGCAATTGGCGACCTTACATTTTCATGCTGACAGGCTGCAATTCGAGCCTGACGAAGAAGCCCATGCGGATTACCTGCCGCTTAAAGGGGCTTTAGTACTTCCTGCACTTATCGAACCGCATGCGCATCTGGATAAAACCTTCACTATCCAGCGCAGTCCAGCCCAACAGCCGGGGCTGCTGGCGGCGATTGCAGCGATGCATCAGGATCGTTTGCACTGGAACCAGGAAGATCTAAATCAACGTGCCAGCCAGGCTTTGCAGTGGGCGGCAGAGAGTGGCGTTGGCCTGCTGCGCACCCATGTTGACTGGTTCACAACGGAAGCTCCGCTGGCGTGGCAGGTGATCGGTGATTTGCACCATCCGCTGTGTCGCATCGAACGCGTGGCGCTGGCACCCTTGAGTTTCTTTGCTCATGCGGAGGATGCTCAACATATCGCGGCTCAGGTGGCGGTCAGTGGTCCAGGCGCACTGCTCGGCGGGTTTATTCATACCAGCAACTGGGATGCTCAAGCCTTTACCCATCTGATGCAGGCGGCAGAACAGTGGCAACTGGATATCGATCTGCACATTGACGAAGAACTCAATGCGGATGCGCAAGGCATGCGCTGGCTGGCGAACTATCTGCAACACCACACTTTCAGTGGACGCATCACCTGTAGCCACAGTTGCGCATTATCACAACAGGAGGATGCGTTGCAGATCCTCGATCTGCTGGCACAGCAGCGCGTCACGCAGATCGCCCTGCCGCTGACCAATTTGCTGTTGCAGGATGCCGTGCCGGGCCGCACACCACGCCAGCGCGGATTAACGCTGGTGAAAGAGGCGCAAGCGCGCGGTATTCCGCTGCTACTTGGCGCTGATAACGTCCAGGACGCCTTCTGCCCATTCGGCAGCTACGACCCGCTCGACACCCTGTTTAGCGGTCTTATCAGTCTCCAGTTGGACGCTGCTTTTGATGAGGCCTCGCAGCTTATCTGCCAGGCCGACGCTTTTTATCACAACGATTTAGTGATCTTTCCGCATGCCGATACCGCGAGCTGGCCGCTGCGCCAACGCCAGCGCTATCGGCTTAAACAGGGCGTGCGTTATGGAGACGAAACAAATGACGCTTGATGCAGGAGCGGGCAAACCGCTGGCGAAATATGCGGCGTGGCGACGCGTCGGCGACTTTATTTTTCTCTCCGGCATTATCCCGGTGAACCCGCAAACCGCCACCATCGTGCGCGGTTACGGCGATATCCCGGAAGCTGCGCAGCTATTGTTAGGGCGCACCGGTGAATTTTCCACGGACATTAAAGAGGGCCCGATTCTGGCGCAGAGCTGGTATGTGCTGGAGAGCATCCGCACCACTATTGAAAGCGCAGGCGGGCAGATGAGTGATGTGTTCAAACTGGTGCAGTACTTCCGCAATCTGGACCATTTCCCCCACTACAGCCGGGTGCGTAAGCAGTTCTTCCCCGATGAACCGCCGGTCTCTACCGTGGTTCAGGTCAGTGAAATGCTGCCGAGCCCGGATGTATTAATCGAAGTTGAAGCCACGGCGTGGTTGCCGCAATAACACGAGGAAACAGTATGTTGCATGGTTATATTCCGGCAAACCGCTTTTTGCCGTATCTGAGCTGGACGGACATTGCCACGCTGGGCGATAAGGCCAACACGGTTATCGTGCTGCCGACAGGCGCGATTGAGCAGCACGGTCCGCATCTGCCGTGCGCGGTAGACAGCGTGATCTCCTCCGGTGTGGTTGGTCATGCCCTGGCGCGTTTACCGGCAGAGATCCCGGCGTACGCCATTCCGCCTATCACCTACGGCAAATCCGATGAGCACTTGCACTTTCCCGGCACGCTGACGCTGACCGGTGAAACCTTGCTGCACACCATCCTGGAAATTGGCGAATCGCTGTACCGCGCGGGATTCCGTAAATTCCTGATGGTGAACGGTCATGGCGGGCAACCGCAGCCGTTGCAGATGGCCGCGCGTGAATTGCGCCTGCGCCATGGCGACATGATCATCATCATGCAGGACACCTTCAAAGTGCCGAACTGCGCTGAAAGCTTTATGGACGACAAAGAGCGTCAAATGGCGATGCATGCCGGTCATGCTGAAACCGCGCTGATGATGGCACTGGCACCGGATACCGTGCAGATGAGCAAAGCGGTGGCGAACTATCCCCCAGAATTCCCTTGCCCTACGCTCTCCACCAACAAACCAATGGCGGCATGGGCCTCCTATGATTTTGGCCCGAGCGGCGTGATTGGTGATCCCTTGCCCTCCACGCCGGAACAGGGCGCGGCGATCCTCGATTCACTGGCTGAAAGCTGGGCGCAGGTCATTACTGAAGTGCATCAAATGAGCTGGGTAACCCGCGCTGAACCCGCATGGGGCACCGGACACTGGCAGGGCAAAGTGTTAGACCACAACGACGCAGCATCACTATTACAACCGCGCTAAACGGGGATCAACAATGAATAAAAAATTGAGCATGGTGGCCGCACTTTCGCTGGCACTGTCGGCCCAGAGCATGGCGGCTGAACCTTTTACATTTATGACGAACTGGTATGCCCAGGCAGAGCATGGTGGCTTCTACCAGGCGTTAGCGCAAAACCTGTATAAAGATGCAGGGCTGGACGTCACCATCAAAATGGGTGGCCCGCAGGTGCATACCATGCAGTTGATGGCCGCCGGCCAAGCGGACTGCATCATCAGCGACAACATGCAGGCGCTGGAATCCTGGCAGCAAGGCGTCGAAGCCGTGCCCGTTGCCACCACTTTCCAGCATTCAGCGATAGCGTTTCTTACCCATCCTGACGTGAAAGATAAAGCCGATCTGCAGGGCAAAACCTTCTTGCTGGCGGCGGAAGCCTATACCTCCTACTGGCCGTGGGCGCAGAAAGCGCTGAACCTGAAAAACGCGCGCGTCCGTCCCTACACCTTCAGTATCCAACCGTTCCTCGCAGACAAGACGCTGGTACAGCAGGGCTACATCACCTCTGAACCTTTTGCGGTGCAAAAAGCCAATGCGCAAGCCAATGTGTATCCGATTAGCGACTGGGGCTATCCGCCTTATGGCAACAGCATCGTTTGCATGAAATCGACCATCGAAAAACGTCCAGAGGCGGTCGCCGCCTTTGTTAAAGCCTCAATGCAGGGCTGGAAAAACTATCTGCAGGATCCGAGCGCCGGTAACGTGCTGATCAAGAAAGAGAACCCGCAGATGAGCGATGAGCAGATTGCTTTTGGTATCGCCCAGATGAAGAAATACCAAATGCTCACCGGCGGTGATGCGCAAACGGCGGGTATCGGGATTATCACCGAACCTCGCCTGAAACAGACCTGGCAGCTGCTGGTGGATAACAAACTGATCGATCCCGCCAAAGTGCCGTTTGAAGGCAGTTACACGCTGCAGTTCATTAAAGACGTCAAGGTCATGCCATGAACGCCGCCAGCAAACTCACGCTGATGAACCACGATGGACAACCGGTGCCGCTGCCTGCGGCACCACCAGCGATTGAGGTGTTATCAGCAGAGAAAATTTACCCCAATGGCACACGGGCATTGCTGCCCGTGGATCTCACCATCCGTCAGGGCGAGTTTGTTTCCCTGCTGGGACCGTCAGGGTGCGGCAAAAGTACCCTACTGAAGATGATTGCCGGATTGATTGAGCCGACTGATGGCAAATTGATGCTGTTCCGCCGCGATCGTCGTGAAAATCAGCGCGATCTGCCGCTCTCCTTTGTGTTTCAGGAAGCGACGCTGATGCCGTGGAACAATGTGCATAAAAACGTCAGATTGCCGTTGGATTTGGCTGGTGTGCCTCGCGCCGAAGCCGATACGCGGGTACGTGAAATTCTGGAGCTGGTTGGCCTCGGTCAGTTTGGGCACGTATTACCGCGTGAACTCTCTGGTGGCATGCAGATGCGTGTCTCGATTGCCCGTGGGTTAGTGACTCGCCCTAAAGTGCTGCTGATGGATGAGCCTTTTGGCGCGCTGGATGAGATCACCCGCAACAAACTGGACAGCGATCTGCTTGATTTATGGCAGGAGCAAAAACTCACGGTAGTGTTCGTGACGCACTCGATACAGGAAGCCGTGTTCCTGTCACAACGCGTGATCATGATGGCGGCGCGTCCCGGACGCGTAGTGGACGATATCCGCATTGAAACCAGCATGCCGCGAGATGACGAATTTCGCGTCAGTCAACCGTTCACCCAATATGCACAACAATTGCAGCGCGGCTTATTCGCTGCCAGCCAGGAGAGCAAATAATGAAACCGCTCGCCGCCAGTCTCAAATTCCAGCAGTGGTTATTCCCGGCCATTGTCGCCGTAGCGATGCTGCTGCTGTGGCAGTTCCTCGTAACCGCGTTTAAGGTTCCTGCGTTCCTGGTTCCTTCACCGGTTGTCGTCGCGCAAAGCTTGGTGCAGAACTTCCCTTCGTTATTTATGTCGTTGCTCTACACCTTGAAAATCACCGTGATCTCGTTTGTGCTGGCGATCATCATCGGCTCCATCATTGCGTTTTTACTGGTACAAAACCGTTTTATTGAGACCGCCTTATTTCCCTATATCGTGTTCCTGCAAGTCACGCCGATTGTGGCTATCGCACCGCTGATTATTATCTGGGTGAAAGACACCACAATGTCGCTGGTGGTGTGTGCCACGCTGATGGCGGTATTCCCCATCATCTCTAACACCACACAGGGGTTGCGCAGCGTCTCACCCGGTTTACTGAGCTACTTCAAATTGAACCATGCATCGCGTCTACAAATTCTGTTACGTCTGCGCGTTCCCTCTGCTTTGCCCTACTTCTTCGGCGCGCTGCGCATCTCCAGCGGTTTGTCGCTGATTGGTGCGGTGGTCGCTGAGTTTGTCGCGGGAACCGGAGGCACGGATACCGGCCTGGCCTACCAGATTTTACAAGCGGGCTATCAACTGAACATTCCGCTGATGTTTGCAGCGCTGCTGCTGATCTCCCTCGCGGGTTTCCTGTTGTTTGCGTTGATGTCATGGCTAACGCGCCGCGTGCTGGCGGCATGGCATGAGAGCGAACTGAGCCCGAGTTAATTCATCCCAGTGGGCGGCACAAAGGCCGCCCCTACACGCCAAACAGTGATAGGAACTCAATATGTCTGATATCGATCGCCAGTCTGCACTGGCGGCGCTGGTCGCGGCGTTGCCTGAACTCGACTGGATTAAAGAAGCGCCGAAGGTCAAACGCCTGTCGCGTGATTTTCACTGGTTCAGTCCGGTGCTGAAACCGCAACTTGAAGAGAAATTTGCCGAGTTAGCAGTGCGTCCGCGAGACGAAAATGAACTCTGCGCCGTGGTGGCTGCCTGCGCGAAAGCACGGATCCCGCTTAACCTGCGCGGCGGCGGTACCGGTAATTACGGTCAGCTGATTCCGCTGGATGGCGGGGTGATGGTTGATATGACGCGTTTAAATGCCGTCACTGCGATGGGTACCGGTACAGTGCGTGCGCAAGCCGGCATTCGACTGGGCGATCTCGAAGCACACACCCGGCCGCACGGGTGGGAACTGCGCTGCATGCCATCCACCTGGAAACTCGCCACGCTGGGTGGCCTGTTTGGTGGTGGTTTTGGCGGCGTGGGGTCGATCAATTACGGTCCGCTGGCCGCGCCAGGTAACGTGTTGTCCGTGCGGATGATGACCATGGAAGAGACGCCGCGCATCATCACGTTGCAAGCACCGGATGCGTTGCTGCTGCATCATGCTTATGGCAGTAACGGCATCGTGCTGGAGATAGAGCTGGCGCTGGCCCCGCGTCACGACTGGATTGAACGCCTGGATACTTTTGCCGATTTTGCCTCCGCGATGGCGTTCGCCGATGCCCTCGCCCGTTCGCCAGGCTTGGTAAAGCGCCAAATCGCGGTATTTGCCGCACCGGTACTGGATTACTTCAGTGATTTAGCCGAGGCACAGGTTGCCGGTCAACACGGGGTGATATCAGTGGTCGGCAGCGAAAGCGATGCACTCCTGCCGAGCCTGTTAACGCAGCACGCAGGACGCAGCGCGTTACATTACGCCGAAGGGGAAAATAGCGGTCATTCATTAATCGAATATTGCTGGAACCACACCACCCTGCAGGCACTTAAGATCGACAAAACTCTGACTTATCTGCAAACCGCCTATGCTGCGGATAATTACCACCAGCAGGCGCTGGATATGGAGTCACAACTCTCCGATGAAGTGATGTCCCACATAGAGTTCTTACGTGACATGAACGGCACCCTCACCTGTAGTGGCCTGCCATTGGTGCGGTACAGCAGTGAAGATCGGTTAAATGCCATTATGGATATTTACCGTAGCCATGGCGTTAAAATCAATAATCCCCACGTCATCCATATTGAAGATGGTAAACAAGGGATGGTGCGTGCCGATGTGGTGGCGATGAAACGCGCCTGCGATCCATACAATTTATTAAACCCTGGCAAATTGCGCGGCTGGGAAGTGCGTGAAACGTTACCGGAAGTGCATATTCCGGGCGTCAATTAATTTCCTTTTTGTTATTTACGGCAAGGCCGACCGTTGGGTGATTGATTCACCCAACGGCAGTGCTTTGCTTTCTCAAGACGGGTATATCAATTTAGGGATCATGCAATGAGAGCACTAAAAAGTGTGGGTTTGATTGCGCTGTTTTTCCCCTTCGCGCCAGCGGCACTGGCAGCGACACAGAGCAATATTAGCAACTGCCAGTACGACGCCAGTGGCGTGGATAGCTTCACCGATATTTTCACCTGCGGCACCGTGAGCGGCAGTTTACGTACGCTGTATTACTCCACGCACAACGCCTATTTTTCTAAAGGCTTTAATCAGGATACCGCCAGCTATGGTGGCAGCGTGAAATATGAAACCGCGCCGGTATATGGATTCCGTGCAGGCGTCAGCGCCATCTTTTTACGCGGCATTGATCATCCCGATGAAGCGCATACCATCAGTGATATCGGTGATAATCAAACCAATGTTGGTGAGGCTTATTTAAGCTGGCAGCAAGATGATTTCAAAATCACTGCGGGCGATCAGCGTATCAATATTCCTTTTGTCGGTGACTACGACTGGCGCATTACGCCCATTCTGTTCCGTGGCGTTGATGCCAATTACGGCGACAGCACCAATTATCTGCATGCAACCAAAGTGTGGCGTTATAAGCCTTGGGGCGATGATCAGTTCCTTGATACCACGGCGTATACCGATATCGATGAGCGCACCAACGGTATGTGGGCAATTGGCGGTGGACGCGGCACACAATGGGACAATAAAAAGCTCACCGGGCAACTGTGGTATCAGGAATACGCTGATTATTCCCGCGTCGTTTATGGCGAAAGCCATTTGCAGTGGCAAGACACGCTGTTCCAGCCGGATGTCGCGGTACAGTTTATTCGCGGCACCAGTTTAGGCAAGGCGCTGGCTGGAGAGGTAAACAGCACCTCCTACGGTGCGCAACTGGCGCTGACCTTCACGCCCGCTCTGAACTGGAAGCTTGGCTATGATCACATCGCCGCCAGCCCTAACAGTTGGGGCAACGGTTCACTGGTGGTGCCTTACGCGCACAACAGTTCGTCCGGACCCTATTTCGCGCAGCCGTTCTTCACCAGCACGCAAGATTTGGGCAGCGGCAATGCCTATATGACCAACCTGAATTACGTGCTGAATGAAAACCTGTCGTTGGGTACGCAATATTCGTTTATGGATCTGAAACCCTCGGCACAGTCGGCGAGCATTAATCAGTCGGAATACCTGGTGTACTTTACGTGGGCGTTCAGCGGAGTGTTGAAAGGCCTGAGCCTGACCGATTTCGCTGGGGTGCAGACATCACCGTTGTATGATTCCCACTTCTGGCAGAACCGTTTGAGTTTGCAGTACGATTTTTAATATTATGCCAGCAACTGAAGTTGCTGGCATTTTTATTAAATATAGGGATGTTCAGCATCGTTTAACGGAATACTCCAGGGAGCACCATTTACCATCACTTTAAGATAACGTCGTGTTCGCCACTTACCGGGGGAATACTCTTCTGCCTCCCCTAATACCAATGTCCCACGCAATAATAATTCATCATTATTGTTATATCCTATACCCACTTTGCTATTGCCGATCCAGTGTTGTTCGAATGCGACAATGGGGGCTGCGTCAAATTTTTGAGCTTCCGCATCAGAACACGCAGTAAAACTTTTACGAAAAATAAAACACAGGCCTGATTGATATCGGTCTTTGCCGTTGGTCTCAACTTGCGCCGTGGCAAACCCCGTGAAAGGATTTAGTTTCACATACAGCTTGGTGCGAGTGGAACCACCTTCAATATGCACTTTGGCAACAGGGCAAGAACCCTCACCATACCAGCTACCAATAGTGTTCGCCTCGTTACGACATTGAAGATAGATGTTCGCGCAACCTTCAGGAGATCGATAACTGTAATCTGCCTGAGTTTCACCTTGTGATAATATTTGTGAAGTTCCTACGACGCGCACATGAATTTGCGTACCTTCGTCAGAAAAATTAAATTCGCCTATATAAAACCATTTAGCATCTTTAGTTCGATTATCCATATGGTGCTGCGAGCTGATATAATCGTAATTGAGTGAACCTTGAATCACTGCCCCCCAATCCGATATTTCCATCACTCCGCGATCGCCTTCAGATATCAATGTCCAGGGTTCAATCCCGGTCGTGCTGTAATCAAATCCAGCACTTTGATTATGAATGCTTTTTTGAATAATGAGTGCCCGACAATATCCCAGCTTAAGCGGATTGTCTGTCGATTCAATGGCTAGCCCTTCAATCACCCACTGACCATTGGTGAGATCCCCGGCGTACTCGGAGTGTTCAATCCAGCCATTACGAATAAACGATTGTGTACAGCGTGGCAGATCAAGTACGGGTTTGGTGGTGCCGCCCTGTAAATTAAAGTTTGACAGTTCGATGGCAGTACTGTGATCCCATGCGCCCTGTTCCTGATCGGACCAACGCGCATAAACGATACTGTCCTGGCAGCCACGGGAATAGAACTGATCGATTTTACAATCGAGCGTATCCAGCAAATCCAATGCACGTCCGCCCAAATAGCGAAACTCCATACTACTCACACGCAGGAACTGACCGCCGGTGATAATATTGGCGTAGAATCCGACTTTATTAAACGCTGTGCCCCCATCACCGCCACTATTGGAACTCATGCCTTTTACAACAAAACCGGAAATTTCCACGTAACGCGCATTCACCTTAAAAAAGTGCAATCCACGTGGTTGCGTTTCCCAATTGAACACCAGCGTGGTAGTAGGAAAATAGCCAAAGTTAACCGTCGCGCCACTTACTTTGAAACGGTTAACCTCTTTATCCGATATGTCAAAGGTGGACATGCTGAATACACCGGCAGTGAAGCGAATGCCAGCGGCGGGCAGAACCCGTTGTGACCACGCAAACATACGTTTCACGGCTTCAATACAATCCGTCTTACCATCCGCAACGGCCCCAAATTCCACAACGGTGACGGCGTTATAATCGAACACATAGCGCTTCCAGCGTTTTTTATTGGGGGTAACAAAGACCAAGCCCCCATCATCTACGCTGGTAGTATCCGTCGCATCATATACAAACACCCCACCCCCCATTTTGGTGCCTTTGGTGTATTCCAGCACCGTAGCCAATTCCCCTCCGGTTGAAGGTTCTGTGGCCCTTAAAGTAGCGATGTCGCTTATCTGAATAACCGGTGCCGTTGTCGCTGTGATGGTATTTTGCGATGTCGAAGCCATGGTGTACCCCTTAAATGTTAAGAGAAAATAACTGCACCCATGGAGTATAAGTAGCTGATAGTTAATGTGTTGATGTGTGCCAGGTTAACTGGAGGAGAAACAATGAGCATATTAATGGTGATGAAACAAGACAATGATTGCACAATAAAAGCGCAGCGGCAGTCTGATATTTTACAGATTAATCGCAGTGAAATTATGGCTAATGGCGGCACGATAATCATCTTTACGCCGGGCTATTAGCATGAGAAGTCTTGAGCCGCTTATTGATTCATTCACTCATCAATAAGCGGCGGTAAAGCGAATCGCGCGCCCGCCATCTGATGGCTGGCGCTGACTGTCAAAACGTAGCGTTTACCCCGAGGTTCCACGTGACCTGGTGATAATCATTGTTACTGGCAACGGTGGAAACGCCTGCAAATGCGTTAACCGTGTTGCCCAACGGCACATTGGCCCCCACCGCCACATCCAGCCAGTTTTTATCCCCTTCTGCTACCGCACGCGAGAACGATGTCTGGGTGGATTTCAGACCGGCACGCACTGTGGATTCGGTATCACCAAACTGGTGGTTGTAGGTCACTTGCGCCCAGGGATTCACTACCCACTGCTGGCTATCGATACGCCAGCCAACCGCACCAATCTGTGAATGCAGCGTTTGGTCGGAGAACCGCATTGAGGTACTGCTGTTGCCATTTTCGCTGTAACCGCCCACACGACCATAATCCAGTGCATAGCTGGCAACCGGTCCGGTGGTGATATGGGTACCTAATGGCAGATCCCAACCGGTTTGCACGCGCATCCCCAGCAGTTTACCGCTGCTGTTGCCCTGCTCCGTGCGCGTGGCTGGGCCAATGGTGATCTTGCGCTCTATGCTGTCAAAATCGAGATCGGCATAATGCAGGTCGGCATTGATCCAACCCTGCTCGAATAGCGTTAACTGGCTATAAAGCGCCACCAGATTACCGCGCAGCTTGTAATCGTATTTAGAGGACGGATTCATACGTTGATTGCTGTTGGAAAACAGCAGGCCGGTTTGCCAGTTATCGGTCAGCTGATAGCCAATCCCTAATGTCAGGTTAGTGGTATTCGCATCACCATTTAGCCAGTCATCTCCTTGATAATCCAAATGTTGCCCGGCATAGCCGCCGAATACGGTGAATTGTCCGCTGCTGGCGGGATTGCGACGTTGCTGTTGCAGATGACCATCCAGCGTATTGTGCATATCACGCGCCATCATCAACGTAGACTGCGACAGCGCCGCGACCTGCGCCGGGGCGTCAAGAATCGACTGGATATAGTCGGCCAGCATCGCATGCACTGCCGGGCTGGGATGCAGTCGGTCGGCAAACAGATAATTTTGCGCGGTACTGAAACCGGCATCGGATGACTGACACGCGTCCGCTGAAGTGCCCACCGGACATTCGATACCGATGGTGTTACTCAGGCCATACTGAACGGGATTGGCAATGACTTCATTGAACAATCCGGCGATATCGACGCGCACAATATTGCCTTTCAACGCGGCCAGTTGCGCCTCTTCCTGCTGGTTATAGCCGTCGGATAACGCCGTTACCTGGGTACTCAGCGCCTGCCACGCGCGATACAACTGCTGCGCCAACGCGTCACGCACTGCTGGAATCGTAGAGACTTGGCCCGCCGCCACGTTAAACGCATCTTTGACTGCCTGATCGCGTGCTGCTGCATCCGGCGTCGCCGCATTGTCCAGGGACTGAAAAGCCGCCACGGTGGCAGCGTTCCCCAAGGTGCTTAATACCAACTGCACCATATAGGGCGTTAAGCCCAGTTGCGGGACGTTAGGCACAATTACCGCCCCCGCGCCCGCATCCAGCAATGTTTTCACCTGCGCGGCTGCCGATTCGGCACTGTTACTGATGGTTTCAGTTGCGGTAAGTGGATTGGTCACAGCAGCAGCAATGTCATTGGCACCGACCCAGTGAATATACAAACCATTACTGTCCGCTCGCCCGCCGGTGGATTGCAGATAGGCGGCGAGTTGATCCTGGGTGTTAAGTTGGGGGTCAAGTTCAGGCACCGCGACCGCGCCACCTTGTGCATAGTTACTGCCGCCCAGCTTCGACGGCTGCAGATTTTCACCCAAATGTGCCGCGAGGATTTCATCATACAGGGGATGTTGTGACCCATCGGCGGTGAAGCGGCCGATGTTGCCACTATCACTCAGGCTATCGCCAAAGACGGTTAGACTATCCCAGGCATGGGACGCGGGGCTTGAAATCAGTGCTACGGCCACAGCGGCAGCCGATAACGCGTATCTACGGTTTTTCATCATCAACTCCATGATGGATCAGAAGCTACCTCCTGATCGCTTAAGAGTGGCCGTGCGCATTGTTCCGCAGCAACGCACGCCCGCAAGGTCGCATCAACGATGCAAAATCAGAATAAAGAGGCATGCCTTCAGAGTCGGAAACCCCACTCAAATTGATGGCATGCCGCAAACAAGGACGTTTAAGGTGTAGTTATAAGGAAGAGGTAAAACCAGTTGCAGGAGACAAAAATCGCAGCTAAATGCGCTTAATTTGACTTAGGTAACACATCCGCGTTGTTTACAGCGCAGTCCCAAACCTGTTGAAGATTAACAAGTGTATGACGAAGAAAAGCGTGTTTTGTGGCGCCCGGTGCCCAGAGCGAGACCAGCGTGATATTCAGTCCTTGATGGCCGACTTCCGTGTTCAGCACCTGAACCTGTCGCCATGTGTGCGCCTGAAAATGCGTCGGCAAAAAACCCCAGCCTTCCCCCTGCTCCATCATGTTCTGCAGCATACTGCGCTCGTTAATGAACAGTGAAAGTCCCGAAATTTGCAGGCGCTGGGTAATTTGCTCATCAGCATGTGCGTGCATCACCAGTTGCGGCTCAAGCGCCAGATTGAGCAAGGTTAAGGGTTCAGCATGATCGGCAAACAAACTCTTCGCTGCGTAGAAGTTCAATGCTATCGATCCTAAAGCCCGCCACTCCAGCTGGTTGCCCAGCGTACGATTCACTGCCTGACAAATCGCCAAATCCGCCTTACCCGATTTGAGCGCCTTCTCCGCTTCAGCCCGCGAGGCACACCAAAGGCTTAACCGTACTTGTGCTGCACGGCATTCGCTAACCAGAGCATGCAGAAATGCCCGAGGAACAAAAGGATCGTATACCAGTGTAATTTGCTGAGTACGCGGCTCGGGCAAGGTCCGGGCGAACGCTTCGAAGGCATGGGCCTGACGCACTAACAGATGCGCCTGGCGATGCAGTTGTTCGCCCTTTGGCGTCAGTGACAATTTGCGTCCTTCACGCACGAACAATGTATAACCCAGCGCATCTTCAAGATAATCAAGCAAATCCCGCACTGTGGTTCGGTCTTTCCCCAACTTTTCAGCGGCACGCGATACCGTGCCGAACTCCGCGACTGCAGCGAAGGCTTCAATCTGTGAAAAAGAGTAATTCAGCGCATTCATGAGCAATCCGTCACTGTTTTTAGGGGGGAAATTCCCCCATCGGCTGATTTTAACCTGAACCCGCAGATTTCTATACTCGCCGCACCAACAACTGCATTATTAAGGCATTTTTATGAAACCACGCAACGTGATCAAACCCCTATTGCTCTCTGTTTCCCTGGCTGCTTGCAGCTATGCCACGGCCGCTGCCGACTGCGGTGGCGTGGCATTAAGCGTCTGCCCGACTCCTTTTGATCATCAACTGCCTGCACCCCGCGAGATGCTTAACTGGAATCAAACAGATCGCGTCGTGGGCTTCCGCAATGACTATCGTAATTACGCTGGTGATGTCTTTCATCACGGGGCTTCAACCCCTCTCACACCAGCCCCTAAAAAACTCCTTGACGCCAGTTATCAGGTAAAAGGCAACCGCTATCATCTTGCTGATTACCTCACGCGTCAGAACGTTGCTGGGATGCTGGTGCTAAAGAATGGCAAAGTGGCTTACAAATATTTTGCCGCAGGGAACACAGATTCTACTTTGTGGACGTCACGCTCAGTGGGTAAATCGGTGGTCTCCACTCTGGTGGGTATTGCCATCAAACAGGGAAAAATCCATTCGCTTGAAGACAAGATCACCCGATACGAACCAGAACTAAAGGGTACGGCATGGGATGGCGTGACGCTTAAGCAGTTGATACAGCACACATCTGGCGTGGCATGGAACGAAGATTACACCAACCCAAAATCTGACTTTGCACAACTCACCCAGTGCGAAGCCCATAGCGGCACCTACGCGTGTGTTCGCGATATCGTCACGCATTTGAAGCGCGCACATCCAGCGGGTGAACAGTGGTCTTATTCGTCAGGCGGTGCATGGCTACTGGGCGACGTACTGGAGCGCGCCACGGGCATGTCACTGGCTGCCTGGTTGCAACAGGCGTTATGGCAACCCAACGGTATGGCCAGCGATGGCGTGTGGCATGCTTATCAGCAAGGAAAACATGATGTGGGCGCGCATGGCTTCAATGCCACGCTGGAAGACTGGGGGCGTTTCGGGGAATTTATCCTGCGCGATGGTCGCCTGCCAAATGGCAAGCAGATCCTGCCTGAACACTGGATTAGCGATGCAGCTCACTGGACGCAGGCACAACACTCTGTCAGTGCGGCGCATCCTGAAGGCATTTACGGCTATCAGTGGTGGAACAATGCGATACCTGCGAATGCTCAGAATGTCGATCCAACGCCGGCACAGGGTTTAAAAAACTCACTCTGGGCATTGGGTATCTATGGTCAGGTCATCATGGTCAATCGCGCCGAGAATCTGGTGATCGTGCAGTGGTCAACCTGGCCAGAAGCGGAGCCTTCATTTAGCGCGCAACCTCTGGAAGCCGCCTTGATGTACAGCGCGATAGCGCAGCAATTGCGTTAAGTGCGGTTTTACCCGCGTCATTGCGGCGCGGGTCTTTAATCACGGCCTCACTCAACATCCTGACGTCCGTTTTGTGATCCACATTGTAGTACAATCACTATTTTTAGTACTACAATGATCTTCGTTATATTCTTTTCACTTTATATTGCACCGTCCCACACCAGCATTAGATGACACGCTTAAAAAAATAATAATAACACCTGAATTCCTCCCTGCTTTGCGGGTAGGTTTCCTGCTGCCAAAAGATTGAAGTCAATATTGAGGTTGATAATATGAGCAGTGATCTGTACACCTCCACGCTGAAACAACTGAATAGCAAGATTATTCCATTTATCGTTATTTGCTATTTCGTTGCCAATCTCGATAAAACCAATATCTCTATTGCTGCCCTACAAATGAACGCGGACTTAGGGCTTTCAACCAGCATGTATGGGCTGGGTGTTGGGATGTTTTATATTTCTTACATACTCTTTGAGATCCCCAGTAATGTGATTATGACCAAAGTGGGCGCACGTCGATGGATTGCGCGAATCATGATCACTTGGGGAATTGTCGGTGTTGGTATGGCGTTTATTCATACCGCTAACCAACTGTATGTTATGCGATTTTTACTCGGCATGGCGGAGGCAGGATTTGCACCCGGCATTATCTATTATATTTCGTGCTGGTTTCCCAAAAGCAATCGGGCACGTGCCATGTCATTTTTTTATATGGGATCGGTAGCTGCCTCTATCATTGGTCTGCCGATATCGGGCGCGATTCTAAATATGCATGGATTAGCAGATATTGCCGGTTGGCGTTGGCTCTTTGCGCTGGAAGGTATTCCGGCGATCATTCTTGGATGTGTCGTACTGTTTCGTCTCCCCGATTCGCCAGAACACGCGCCATGGTTGAATTCAACTCAAAAGTCATGGTTACGTCAGCGTCTTGAACAAGATAATGCTGGTGTTGAGATCGGTAAAAATCATTCATGGGTTAATGCATTAAAAGACAGAACCGTACTGTTGCTTAGCCTGGTGTGGTTCCTGCAGGCGTTTGGTTCGATTGGCATCACCCTGTTTATGCCACTGATCATTAAAAGCATGGCATTAGAACAGAGTAATTTTGTTATCGGTTTACTCTCCGCCGTGCCTTTTATCATGGCTTGTCTCTTCATGTATTTTAACGGCCGTCATTCAGACAAAACGCGTGAGCGCAGCTGGCATTTGGGGCTGCCACTTATCTTCTCGGGACTGGCGCTTACAGCGGCCATCTATTCTTCAAATTTATGGCTCTCGTATGTGCTGTTGGTACTCACTGTCGGTTTCAATTTTGCCCTGACGCCGATCTTTTGGGCAGTGACCACAGAGAAGCTGGCAGGGGTGGCCGCCGCGGCATCAATCGCTTTCATCAATACGGTGGCCAATTTTGTGGGGTTAGGCCTGCCCCCACTGTTGGGAAAACTTAAAGATATGAGCCATAGTTATCATTCCGGTTTACTGATTGTCGCGCTGGCACTGATTTTGGGAGGCATACTTGGCATTATTGTCTCGCGTCCTCCTAAAGATCGGTTGAAAAACCTGGCTTATCTTGGGTCAGGCAAGTGATCGCCTTTTTCATGTATTTCAATTAAATCTTCTAGAATACGTGCCGATAATTAAGTAGATTTTACCAAAGCGGACCTGTACCGGTTCGCTTATCACAACATCAGGCAAACATAATTCAATAAACCCTGCCTGCGCGCGCGCAGAGAGACACCGTCGTCAGATGAAGTGTTCGGCTTAGGGAAATTCAGCGGAGCGGCACAAGCTGCACGCATTATGTTCAACGACATAATCTCGCCTGAGGTCACACATGTTTGGGGTGAAGAAATCCAGCCTTTCTCTGCCATTTTATAAAAGTGGCGATGTCATCAAGGATATCAATGCGATAAAGCAGCATGTGGCATGGATTGAGTTTTCGCCTGCTGGCGAAATTCTCAGCGCCAATCAGCAATTTCTTGACGTCACCGGCTACACACTGCATGAAATTCAGGGGCAGCATCACCGTATTTTCTGTAGTCCCGCTTATGCCCAATCCTCGGACTATTACGCTTTCTGGCAAACGCTGGCATCCGGCGAATCAGTAACCGGCATTTTTGAACGCTACAATAAACAGCGGCAGCGCTTCTACTTAAGCGCCACCTATTTCCCGGTCAGTGATGACAAGGGCAAAGTGTACAAGGTGATTAAAGTTGCCTCCGACATCACCTCACGTCATCAGGAACTGGAACAAAAGGAAGCGGTGATCACCGCGCTTGACCGCTCAATGGCGGTGATTGAATTTACTCCCGACGGGCATATCCTGACGGCTAACGCCAACTTCCTGACGCATATGGGTTATGAGCTGAAGTCGATAGTGGGTCAGCATCATCGTCTGTTCTGTTTTGATAATTTTTACCGTGAAAATCCTGACTTCTGGCGAAAAATCGGCAAAGGACAGCACTTTGTTGGACGCTTTGAACGCAAAACTGCCGGCGGTGAACGTATTTGGTTAGAGGCGAGTTATAACCCGGTACTGGATGCCGATGGCAAAGTATATAAGGTCATTAAAATCGCCTCCGACATCACTGCACGTGTTGAAGCAGCCAAACGCGTGGCCGATATTGCGCTCACCACCTCCGGGCAAACATCCCAAATCACCGATAACGCCAACGAGGTGCTGGAAGAGACCATCCGTAACTCTGGGTTGGTGGCCGTGCAGGTCAATGCCGCCACTGAAATTGGTATCCAGCTTAATGAATCGGCCAAAAGCATCAATGAAGTGGTTGAGACCATTAACTTGATTGCTTCGCAAACCAATATTCTGGCATTAAACGCCGCTATTGAAGCCGCACGCGCGGGTGAAGCAGGACGTGGTTTTAGCGTGGTGGCTGATGAAGTCCGTCGTCTGGCGGCATCGACCTCCAGCGCCACAAAGAAGATTACCCAAGTCGTGGAGCACAATGCACGATTGATTCAGCAAATGGATCAACAGCTGGAGGAAGTGAAGCAGTTCGTGGTCACCGAGCAGGACAAAATCAGCGTGCTGTCACGCAGCCTGCGCGAGATCAACAGCGGCGTACATGAATTTGTGAACGTGATTCATCGTTTGGATGTCTAGCAATAAAGTGTATAGGCCAACCGTTGAACGTAGGGGCGAGCTTTGGCGTATCCGCTGCGAGTTTGTGCGGCCTTGAGGCCAATGCTTGTCAGCAAAGAACTCAGGCTGCTTATTGATAAAGTGGCCTGTCTTTTCTGAGCGGGCTGGGGCCGCACCGGGGCTGGCATCCGCAGCGCTGAACGGAGTGAGTCTGCCAGGAGAGCCCGCAGGACGCGGGCGAAAGGTGGCGCTGGAACATGGATGTTCCAGCGCCACCGGTCCGTTAAGGCAGACGAGTGAAGTGAAGGCACCGCATAGCGGCGCGAGGACCGCCAGCCCCGGTGCGGCTCCAGACGGCGTAATCGTCAGTCGCCTACCTGACAATCATTAGGCCTAAAAACCGCCCCTACAGTGCATAAATTGCGGGTAAAACTGAGTTAAATGCGACCCGCGATGCGTTATTACATCTCACATCATCTGCGGTTCGCGAATCGCGTTGCCTTTAGCAAAGCGCGCCAGGCTATACGGTGTGGCATCAGTGAACAGTGGTTGGTTGTTCACCATCTGCGCGCACAGCAGACCGGCACCGGGGCCAATACCGAAACCGTGACCGCTGAATCCTGATGCAATAAACAGCCCCGGCACACTCGCCATCTCGTCAATAACCGGCACTAAATCGGGCGTGGTATCGATCCAGCCGCCCCACGCATGATCGATTTTGATGCAGTTCAGTTCTGGATAGAGCTGAACCAGCATCTGCATCGCTTCTTGCAAAATGCCGTTGTCCGGCGCCGGGTCCAGCACGCGAATCTTCTCGAACGGTGAAATACCCTGGTTAGACCAGGAACCCGCCGCTTCTGGGCCATTAAAGAAGGAACCGTTGATCCGCACCTTGAGTTTCTTGGCGATTTTACTGCGATACATTGGATAGAACTTGGTGGCATAGCGGATATTTTGTGGTGCCAGATCGATCTGTCCACGACCGGACAGCGCGACGGTGTAGCTGCCATCCTGGCGACGGCGAATGCATAACCCGCCAGTGCTCAGGCACCCTTTGATCACCTCCGGCGCAGCAGTGGTTTTAAACGCCGTGCCGAGAATATTGGCGCTAGGCATCTCAATGCCGTACTGCTTGCAGAAGCGTGAACTCCAGGCCCCGCCGCAGCAAATCACCCGATTCGCTTTGACTAAGCCGCGCTCGGTCCAGACGCCCGTGACGCGCCCACCGCTGATATCCAAACCCCGTACCGCGCAATTTTGATGCACCGAAGCACCCAAATTTTTTGCCCCGGTGGCAATCGCTGGCGCGGCCATGGAAGGTTCCGCTTTGCCATCGCTCGGCGACCACACGCCGCCGACCCAGGCGGCATTATCACCAATGCGATCCCGTGCTTCTTTTGCCGTCATCAAATGACTAACGAAACCTATTTGTTGCGCCTGTTTGCCCCATGCTTCCCAGCGCGCCAAATCGCTTTCACTCAAGGTGCCATAGGTAATGCCCTGGCGGCTGAAGCCCAAATCAAGCCCGATTTCACTGCTTAGCGCATCCCAGCGCTGCAGGCTGCGTATCGCCATCGGCAATTCATATAGATCGCGGTTTTGCTGGCGTACCCAACCCCAGTTTCGTCCGGACTGTTCTCCGCCGATCACGCCCTTCTCAAACAGGGCGACCGACACACCCTGCTTTGCCAGTTCATAGCTGACGGAGGTGCCAATGATGCCGCCGCCAATGACGATGACATCCACGGCGGTAGGAAACGTTTCACTGTCGGCTACTGCATTAACCTTGATACGCATGCTGTTTGATCCTGCCATTTATAAATGGTGTTCAGAGGGGATGTGCATAATCCACAACACTCTGGCGTCGTTGGCGGTATGGTTAAAAATATTGTGAGGCAAGTGGCTCTGGAATTGAAAGCTGTCACCCGGCGTGAGGAGTGCGGTATCCCCGTCAATCTCCAGCGTCAGCTCGCCTTCCATCACCAGACCCGCTTTCTCCCCCTTTCCCATCAGCATCTCATCGGAACGAACACCCGGCGGTATGTTGATGAACATAAACTGCAAATCATGATCGCCTGACGGAGAGAGCATCTCTTTCGATATCCCGCGCTTGCCCACATTAAAGTGCGGGCGTTCCACGGCGCGACGAACATAGTGCTCAGCGCCGCGCAGCGTCGACTCGCTCTCTTCAAGAAAAGCCGTCAGGGGCACCTTCAGTACCAGCCGTAATTGCTCAAGAACGCGCACAGTTGGATTGGTCAGATTGCGTTCAATCTGACTGATCGCACCCGAGGAGACATTGGCGAGCAGCGCCAGTTCTGTAATGGTCATATTGCGCGCCTTACGGATGCGTTTCAGGCGCGATCCAATATCCGCTTCCTGTGCGCCGGCTACTTCATCGCTGATTCGTTCTTTTTTCATTCCCTGTCACCCATCACGCGCCGTTGTCTTGCGGAGCAGATTACGGCATACCCCATTTGGTTTTAATGGTTTGCAACGTGCCGTCATCTTTCATGCTGGTCAGTGCGCTATTAATCTGCGCCATTAAGGCATCGTTGCCTTTTTTCACACCAAAGGCCATCGGGGAGACATGCTCCGGCACATATCCATCCACCACATGCATGCCTTTCAACCCACCCGCTTTCTCCTGGGCTTTCAGAATGGGGTAGTCATTCATCCCGGCGGCTATACGCCCCAGCGAGAGATCACGCGTCATATCTGCAGGGCTGTCATACACCTTCACTTCTTTGGCGATACCACTGGCCATCAGGCTTTGGGTGTAGTCGGTTCCTGCCATCGTACCCACCACTTCACCCTTCACATCCTGCCAGGAGTGATAAGCTTTTTTATTGTCATCACGCACCACCAACCCGGCGCCAAAGGCCGTCACTGGTTGAGAGAAAGTGATGCGTTTCGCCCGCTCTTCGGTTGGCGTCATCCCGGCCACAATCATGTCGATTTTCCCGGCAATCACCGATTGAATCAGGGTTGAAAACGGTATCGCCGTATAGTTGATATCCAGATGCTCACGCTTCGCCACTTCTGCCGCCACATCCGGCATAAAGCCCTCGATTTTACCGGTCTGCGTATTCAGAAACGTGGTTGGGGCACTGGAAGGGGGCGACCCCGCCGTCAATGCTGCCGCACTGGCATGAGCACAGAATACAGCCGCAAGGCTGAGAATCATTAACCGGGTACGATTAGCCGACATATCTCACTCCTGTATGCAATGAAAAGGATGGCGTTCTTTTTCACTATAATGAAAATATGCATCATGCTGTCAACGTTTTATTTGATGAAAAGGCTTTACCTCACAGATTATTGATAAAGCCTTTGATTTCGCTGAATTTCAAATCTATAGCTTGTTCATATGGACATAATAAGTAAACGCTATCTCTCGATTGAGGGTATTCATTGACAGCAATCCGCTAACAACGATATTCATTATAATGAAATCACCACCCCATTTTGCCCGGTGATGCAACCACGCAGGAGAAGATGATGGACTGGAGCAGTATCCACGTTTATCTGCCCTTTTTATTGAAAGGGGCTGAAATGACGATTTACATCACCCTTTTGTCGCTGATTATCAGTACTCCTTTGGGCTTACTTTTTGCTGCGGCAAAAATGTGTCCGTGGAAAATAATCTCCTGGCCCGTTGCCGTTATTATTAACATCACGCGCGGTCTACCCATGATCGTGGTGCTGTTTTATATCTATTTTGTTTTTCCCGATATTGGTATCACCCTCACCTCTTTTCAGGCCAGTGTGATTGGCATTGCCTTCTGTTTTGCGACTTATATTGCTGAGATTTTCCGTTCCGGCATTGAATCGGTGGATCGTGGCCAACTGGAAGCCGCTCGCTCAATGGGTATGGGTTTCGGCAAAGCGATGCGCCGCGTGGTGTTGCCGCAGGCATTTCATGTTGCCTTGCCCCCCTTCAGTAACACCCTGGTGATGATGCTAAAAGATTCTGCGCTGGCCTCAACGATTGCGGTCACCGAAATGACCCGCCAGGGCCAGCTGATTGCCGCCTCTACATTCGATAACACCACGGTGTATACGCTGGTCGCGCTTCTCTACTTAGTGCTGTGCATGCCGTTGCTGGCGCTGACTAAAAAGCTGGAAAAACGCCAGATTAAAGGAGCTTGAGATGATCGAGATACGCGATGTACACAAAAAATTTGGTCATATCGAAGTCCTCAAAGGGGTGAGTTTTACCGTCAGTGAAGGTGAGGTGGTCTGTTTGATTGGGCCTTCAGGCTCCGGAAAATCGACCATTTTACGCTGCATTAACGGCCTTGAGACTTATGAAGGTGGCGAGATCAACGTGCTGGGCCAGCGCGTGAATAACAAACACAAAAGCATCAATGACCTGCGACGCCAGATCGGCATGGTGTTTCAACGGTTCAATCTGTTCCCGCACCGCAGCGTATTAGAGAACGTGATGGAAGGGCCGATTCACGTTAACGGCGAGTCACGCAACGTTGCCGAGAAACGCGCCAAAGACTTGCTGGCAATGGTCGGACTGGCCGAAAAAATTAACGCCTGGCCTACCCAACTCTCTGGCGGCCAACAGCAGCGCGTGGCGATTGCTCGGACGCTGGCACTGCAACCCAAAGCCATCCTGTTTGATGAACCCACTTCAGCCCTCGACCCCGAACTGGTCGGCGAAGTGCTGCAAGTGATGCGCAATCTGGCGCGTGAAGGGATGACAATGATTGTCGTCACCCATGAAATGCAATTCGCCCGTGAAGTGGCCGATCGCGTCTGTTTCCTGCACAGCGGACAGATTGTTGAGCAAGGTGCAGCCGAAAACGTCCTGTTGCGACCACAAGAAGCACGCACGCAAGATTTCCTGCGCCGCGTGCTCGGCAATACCACCGCACAACCCTGCGCTTGCTGCCAAACCGCGTCGTAATCTGCGACGAAAGTTTCTGCTTCAGCCACGTGGATAACGATGCAAAAGTGTTATCCACGTGGCGATAAATGCATTTCTGTCTCAATCCCATTCTTTATTCTGAATCACGCAGTCACATCCTTTAAGGTCATCCTCTTCACTTAATGTCAGGGAACATAGCGTAATGAAAGTGCAAAAAATTGAACAAGCCGCCGCAATTAAAGAAATGGAACCCTGGGGCACAGTTGAAGGCTTACCAGGCAGCGGGACTATTCCTCTGTCTGGCATTCAAAAAGTCATTCCGGGCAAAGAAGATATCGATACAGGCATATTCGAATGTGCGGTCGGCTCCTATCGCCGCTCGGTAAAACAGGCTGAAATCATGCATTTTCTCAACGGCAACGGCTCATTTACCCCAGATGGTGAGGCCACCCTCAATTTTAAACCCGGTGATTCATTCTTCTTCGAAGCCAACACCGAGGGAACATGGGTTATTGAGAACACCATGCGTAAGCTGTATGTCATTTTTGATGCCAGCTAAGCATAACCCTGTGTGTTTTTAACAACACACACCAAATCTAATGAACAATCAGCTATCCCCTGTTTGTTTTTAACAACGCGCACCAAAGCTGATGAGCAGGCTGGGGCCGCACAGGGGCAGGCATTCCGCAGCGCTGAACGGAGAGAGTATGCCAGGAGAGCCCGCAGGACGCGGGCGAAAGGTGGCGCTGGAACATGGATGTTCCATCGGCACCGGTCCGTTAAGGCAGACGAGTGAAGTGAAGGCACCGCGTCAGCGGCGCGAGGACCGCCGGCCCCTGTGCGGCCCCAGACTGCGTACCCGCTGTACTGCCTACCCGCTGTTGATAATGAGCCCATCAAAAATTCAGAGAGCCTCTCACGGTCCCACTCTCTTCACTCCCACCTGTCCCACCACTGTGCAAATCCCCCTCCACTGCACCAGTAAAACTCAGATCGCCTACTTATCACTCATTAAAGAATCCTTTTAATTCAACAACAAAAATAAATGGCACACCGCTTGCTATGAGATTGGTAGAGATGTTGGACCAATTAAGGCAGGCAGCATGCATTCACCGATTGAGCTTCAACCGATTACCACACCGCGCAGCGACTCGCTGATCCTCGATGCGCTCACTCGCTATATGGCGCAATCTGGCGCACAACCAGGCAGCCGCTTGCCACCCGAACGCGTGCTGGCTGAAAAGCTAGGAGTAAGCCGCAACACCGTGCGTGAGGCGCTCAAACGCTGGGAAGCACTGGGCATCATCCTGCGCAAAAAAGGCAGTGGCACCTTTTTACAGGCCGAGGTCGGCATCAATGACAGCTTCCTGTCGCTGCGATTCAAAAACGACTCCGTCAACATGCTGCACGCGCTGGAAGTGCGACGCATCATTGAATCCGAATCCTGCGTACTGGCAGCCCAACGTGCCACGGCTGAAGACCTCAAAGAGATCGAACATCGTCTGGATGAGATGGAGGGCGTGCATCTGGCCATCGGGTCGGCAGGCATCCAGGACTGGGCCTTTCATACCAGCATCTACCGCGCGGCAGGCAACCCTCTCCTACTGCAAATGCTCAACGGCATCTATGACAGCATGCATGCGTTTTTCGAATCACCGCCGGAGCAGGCGCTATTCGCCGACTCCTTCCCCCTGCACCGTCAACTATTCAATGCCATAAACCAGCGTGATGCCGTCTTAGCGCGCGCCATTTGCCATCAAATTCTCGATATCACTGAACGCGACATGAAGGATGTAATCAATGCAAAGCGATAAGCCTGTCTCGCAACAAACGCTATTAACCCACGATACACGTCATGAAAAAGGTGCAGTCACGCCGCCGATCTACCAGTCATCGCTGTTCACTTTTAGTGACTACGACAGCATGATTGCCCGCTTCCGTGGAGAGAGTGACCAACCGCTCTATTCACGCGTGGACAACCCCACCGTTAAAGCATTGCAGGACAAAGTGGCCGCATTAGAAGGCGGAGAAGCGTGCCTGGCCTTTGGCAGCGGCATGGCGGCCATCAGTAATGCCATCCTCAGCGTGCTGCAACCTGGCGCAAAAGTGGTATGCGTCAATCACGTCTACCCGGACACCTATCGATTCCTGCGCGGCTTCTGCCAGCGGTTTGGCATCACCACGGAATTTGTCGACGGTGATGACGAAGCGGCAATACGCGCTGCGTTACCGGGAGCCAGCCTGCTCTATCTGGAAAGCCCGGTCAGCTGGGTGATGAGTGAATTAAACCTCAACAAACTGGCGACGCTGGCGCGCGATGCTGGCGCCGTCACCATCATCGATAACAGCTGGGCATCGCCCATCTTCCAGCAGCCGTTGCTGTGTGGCATCGATATCGTGGTGCACTCCGCATCGAAATACATCAGCGGCCACAGCGATGTGGTAGCGGGTTTGGTCATCGCCAGCCAGCAGCACATCAACAACATCGCCCGTCACATCAGCCCGTTCCTGGGAGGAAAACTCTCTGCCCATGAAGCCTCGCTGCTGATGCGCGGCCTGCGCACGCTGCCTATACGCATGAAACACCACCATCAAAGCGGTATGGCGCTGGCCGAGCGGTTGCACGCCCATCCGCAAGTCACGGCGGTGTGTCATCCGGGACTCCAGCCACAGCCTTGGTCCACGCTGCGCGGGTACAGCGGCTTGTTTGCTTTCGAAGTCACTGAACAGATCGATATCCCGGCCTTTTGTAACGCCCTCCAGCTGTTCCATATGGGCGTCAGCTGGGGCGGATTTGAAAGTCTGGTAATGCCGGCCATCTCGGTCATCAACCAGGCCAGTGAATTCAACTCTGCTGTCGATTTTGGCGTCTCTCCGCGTTTGATCCGCATCTCAATTGGATTAGAAGAGACCGACGACCTGTGGGCCGACCTGCAACAGGCCCTTGCTACCGCCACGCGTGCGTAAACACCTCCAGGAGAATCTGCAATGACAACCCGTTTCGCTTTCAAAGCACTGGTTTTAGCCGTTGGATTGGGTACAGCGCTCAGCAGTATGGCTGCAAAACTCACCGTGGTTGAAGTGATCACCAGCCCGCCGCGCACTGAACTGCTGCAGAAAATGCTGGATGAATACAAAACAGAACATCCTGGAACCGAGATTGAGTTGATTTCGCTGCCGTGGGGTCAGGCATTCGAAAAACTGGGCACCATGCTGCAAACCGGGCAAGTGCCCGATGTCGTAGAAATGCCCGACACCTGGCAAGGGCTCTACGCCAGCAACAACATGCTGGTGGATCTTGAACCTCGGCTGAAAAGCTGGGATAGCACGGCGCAGTTAACCGACAAAACTCTGGCCATGGCGCGGGCCGCCAACGGTAAAGCCACCATGGTGCCTTACGGCTTCTATCTGCGCGCCCTGTTCTGGAATAAAAAACTGTTCCAGCAGGCCGGTTTAAGTGAGCCGCCGAAAACCATGGAGGAGTTCGCCAGCGATGCCAAGCGCATCAGTCAGTTGGGTAACGGTATCAGCGGCTACTGTATGCGCGGCGGTGTCGGTGGCACTAATGCCTGGATGATGTTTATGGCGGCCATGAATGGCTCACCGGACTTCTTCGACAAAGCAGGCAACAGCACCCTGACCCAACCCGGCGCACTTAAGGGCGCACAGTTGCTGGTGGACATGTATAAGCAAGGTGGCGCACCAAAAGACAGCGTGAACTGGGGCTTTAACGAGATCGTCTCCGGTTTCTACTCCGGTAAATGCGCGATGCTGGATCAGGACCCTGACGCATTAATTGCGATCAAAAACAGCATGGCAGCCGATGATTTTGCTGTCGCGCCGATGCCGGTCGGGCCTTCGGGTAAAGCCTTCCCCACCATTGGCTACACCGGCTGGGCGATGTTTAAACAGGGTAAACAACAAGATCTCGCCTGGCCGCTGGTCACCTTCCTGAGCAACAAAACCAATAACCTGGCGTGGGCAAAATTCGTTGGCACCTTGCCGATCTACAAAGGTGCCGAACAGGATCCGTTCTACCAGACACCGCAATTTGCTGGCTGGTTCAAGGAACTGAACGATCCCAACTATGTGCCACTGACCATGCCGACCCACCTGAAGGGCTGGGGTTACTTCAATTCCGTGATCGTCAAGGAGAGCAGCCAGGAAACCTTGTTAGGTGAAAACGACACGGAAGACATGGTGAAAGACTGGGCGAAATACCTCACTAAAGAGCAGAAAAGCTGGCTCGCCACGCAATAATTTAACGCAGCGCGGAGAACAATGATGATGCTTGAAACTTCACTGCCCGCCAGCTCTCCGCGCCCGCGCTATGCGCGCTGGCTGCGGCTGGCTGAACCCTGGTTTTATCTCTCACCAGGCTTACTGCTGATCGCCCTGTTTATCTTTGTTCCGATGGCGATCGGTATCTCGTATGCGTTCCAGAGCATGAACCTGCTCAATCCGATGGATTCCGGTTGGGTCGGCTGGGACAACTTTGCTGAGATGTTTGATGACCGGCGCTTCTTTAAGGCGCTTGGGCACACGCTCAACTGGACGCTCAGTTCCCTACTGCTGCAGTTCCTGTTGGGCCTCGCTCTGGCCTTGCTGCTCAATCGCGAGTTTCGTTTTCGTCGCTGGGTACAGGCGCTGGTGTTTTTACCTTGGGCAGTACCCGCCTTCCTCTCGGGTCTGACGTGGTCATGGCTGCTCAACCCAGTGGTAGGTCCGCTGCCACAATGGCTGAGTGACTTGGGATTGCTCAGTGAGCCTTATAACATTCTCTCCGATCCCCAACTGGCCATGTGGGGGCCGATCATCGCTAACGTGTGGTTTGGCATCCCGTTCTTTGCCATCACGCTACTGGCGGCGTTGCAATCCATCCCGAAAGACCTGTATGAAGCCGCCTCGATAGACGGTGCCAGCGGCTGGCAGCAGTTCTGCCGCGTCACACTGCCGTTCCTGGCGCCAATGATCGCCATCACCGTGATGTTGCGTACCATCTGGATTGCGAATTTCGCCGATCTGATTGTGGTGATGACCGACGGCGGCCCCGCGGGATCGACCTCGATTCTCTCCAGCTACATCTTTACCACTGCCTACCGCAAACTTGACTTCGGTTATGCCTCGGCGATGGCGGTATTCCTGTTGCTGCTGATGACCTGTTACGCGCTGGTATTGCTGCGTATCCGCCATCAACTGCTGAAATAAGGAGAGCCTATGAAATTGTTACCGCTGATCGGACATCGCTTCAGTATCGCGTTGTACTTACTGTTTGCACTGTTCCCGTTGTATTGGATTATCAAAATTTCGGTGACCCCGGATCAGCTGCTGTTTAGCCAGGGCGTCACGTTGTGGCCGAAAGGCTTTACGCTCGGTCATTTCCAGAAAGTGCTGACTGACAGTGATTTCCCGACGTTTTTCAGTAACAGCCTGATCGTCTCTTTTAGCACCGCTTTGCTTACCACCTTGATTGCCACCGGCGCAGGCTACGCGTTCTCACGTTTTCAATTTCGCGGCAAAGTGGTGATGGCGGCACTGTTGCTGTTCACCCAGATGTTCCCGCTGGTGATGATCATTGCACCGATCTATCGCGTGATGGCTCCGCTGGGTCTGACCAACAGTCTGTTGGGGCTGATCCTGATCTACACCGCGTTCAACGTGCCGTTTGCCACCTTTTTGATGCAGTCATTTTTTGATGCTATCCCCAAAGACCTCGAAGAGTCGGCGATGCTGGAGGGCTGTACCCGTTTTCAGGCGCTGTATCGTGTTTTAGTGCCGCTCACACTGCCCGGCATGGCCGCCACGCTGGGATTCGTCTTCACCGCGGCATGGAGCGAGTTGCTGTTCTCGCTAATGCTAATCAACAAAAACGAAGTGATGACTTTCCCGGTGGGACTGCTCAGCTTCGTCTCTAAGTTTGCCGTTTCCTGGGGCGAGATGATGGCAGCAGCGGTGATGGCACTGATTCCCGCCTGTCTGTTCTTTGCCTTTATTCAACGTTATCTGGTTCAGGGTCTCACCGCTGGCGCGGTTAAGGGGTAATACATGGCAGAAATTACACTGGCGCAGATCGACAAACGCTACGGCAATGTTGAAGTGCTGCGCGATATCAACCTGACCATCAACGACGGCGAGTTCGTGGTGCTGGTGGGGCCATCCGGCTGTGGCAAATCAACGCTGCTGCGTACCATCGCCGGATTAGAACTAGCGAGTGGCGGCGATATCCGCATCGGCAAACAGCTGATGAACGATGTTGCGCCCAAGGATCGTGATATCTCGATGGTGTTTCAAAGCTATGCGCTCTATCCGCACCTCACCGTGGCGCGCAATATGGGCTTCAGCCTTGAGATTCAAAAGCGCCCACGCGCAGAGATAGAAGAGAAAGTGAAACGCGCGGCGGACATTCTGAATCTGACGCATCTACTGGATCGTCGACCAAAAGAGCTGTCAGGCGGGCAACGTCAGCGTGTGGCGATGGGCCGTGCCATTGTGCGTCAACCGCAGGTGTTTCTGTTTGATGAGCCTCTTTCCAACCTGGATGCGCAGTTGCGCGGCAAGATGCGCGTGGAGATTAAACGTCTGCACCAGCAGATGAACAACACCATCGTGTATGTCACACACGACCAGGTCGAAGCGATGACGTTAGCGGATCGTATCGTGGTGCTCAATCATGGTGTGATTCAGCAGGTGGGCACACCGTTAGAACTCTACGACACGCCGATCAATAAGTTTGTCGCCAGCTTTATCGGATCGCCTTCCATGAACTTTATCAACGGGGTGGTCAGCTGCGAAGGGGTGCGCATCAGTGATAACACCTGTTTGCCTGCCAATCCTGCGTGGACGGTTCAGCAGGATGGCCGTGAAGTGATTTACGGTATCCGCCCTGAAAACATCGCGCTGGCTGCGGCGGACGCGGCTCACGCCTTACCACTGGAAGTGTCGCTGGTCGAACCCACCGGCTTATCTGAGTTGATTCATGGCACGATTCACGGCCATGACGTAATGCTGTTTACCACTCAGCGTTCCGGTGCTGCACCCGGCGATATTATCCCGGTGCAGATGGATTACTCACGCGCCATGCTGTTTGACGCCGCGTCGCAAAAGCGTTTGTAGTTCTCGCGTGTTGCGATGTGCGCAACACGGTGTTGCCGGGTTACGTTTACCTGTCGTGCCCGGCAGATGGTAGTTTTGATGCTATGGCATTTCGCCACAGTGACAGATAAAGGAACGATATGAGCATCATCAACCCCGCCGGTTTAAAAGCGCGTAGCTATTACAATCACGTTAAAATTCGGCCGGGTACGCCGGTTTTTCCTACCGGCCAGGTCGCCTGGGATGCCGAAGGCAATGTGGTGGGCATCGGTGATATGAAGCAGCAGGTTGAGCAGGTTTATGCCAATATCGATCTGCTTCTGGAGGGGTTGGGTGCGCAACGTGACTGGATTGTGCGCACCACGACTTACGTGACCGATTTAGCGCTGGTGCCTCACATCCATCCGGTACGGCAGCGTTTTTTTGCCGGACTGGAATTGCCCGCCAGTACGCTGTTTCAGATTTCAGCACTGGCAGAACCGGAACTGTTGCTGGAGATTGATGTGGTGATTATGTTGCCGTAGCACCTAATGGGCGGCCTGATGGCCGCCCGCTGCCGCTACAATTCACTCAACTGATGAAACCCGCGATCCAGATACACCAAAGGACGCCCATCGACTTTAGGGTGCATCACTTCCGTCACCTCTCCGAGGAAAATCGCGTGGGTATGCCAGTCGACGGTGTTGGCCACGCGGCACGAAAACGCCACCAGCGCGTCGGCTGCCATCGGTGAACCCTGCGCATCATCCTGCCATTGTCCAGTGGCAAAACGTTCATCACGACGTGCCGAGTTGCTGAAAACATCCACCAGTTCTAACGCTTCTGCCGCCAACACGTTGACGCAAAAATGGCCACTCTTCGCAATCATCTCAAACATCGATGCGCTGCGATTGACGCATACCAACAGCGTTGGCGGTTCCGCACTGACGGAGGTCACTGCCGTGGCAATCATTCCGCCAGGCAAATGATTAAAGCGCGTAGTAATCAGGCAAACGCCAGCGGCGAGCTGGCGCATTCCACCGCGATAGGCATCGGCAACAGAGGGTAAAACCAGAGCGTCTGTCATCATGCACCCTCGCTAAAGGAACGAGCAATCCGCCCTTCAATCGGATGATGAGGATCAACCGGTCCGAGGGTAGAGCTTTTGCCGGGTGAGACTAAGCGATCGCAAAACACCTCATCATCCTCTGTCCAGGGGCAATCCAGCGCAGCAAGGCCATCTTGCCACTGCTCGAAAGTGCGCGGCCCCACTAACGTGCTGGTTACGAGTTGATTGCGCATCACCCATTGCTGGGCGAAATGCGCTGGCTTGCGTCCGGTACGTTCGGCATAGGCTGCCAGCTCACTTGCCACCTGCAAGGATTCCGGTCGCCATTCGGCTTCCATCATGCGGGGATCGGCGCGACCCGCCCGGCTGTTGCTATCCGGAGCAGCGCCAACCGCATACTTACCGGTCAGAATACCGCGGGCTAACGGGCTGTAGCAGACGGCCCCCGCGCCGAAATACGCGGCGGACGGTAACACTTCCACTTCGGCTTCGCGGTTCACCAGGTTATACAGTGGCTGGGTGGCAACCGGCCCGCTGATGCCCGCTTCCCGCGCCAAACGCACGGTCTCCGCTAAGCGCCAGGCTTTGAAATTCGACACCGCAAAGTAACCGATTTTGCCTTCACGAATCAGGTCAGCAAAGGCTAAGACCATCTCCTCCAGCGGTGCAGCGAAATCGGCCTTGTGCATATAGAGCACGTCGATGTAATCCGTGCCGAGCCGCGTTAATGAGCCATGTACTGCTTCGCGAATCCATTTGCGCGACATGCCGCGTTGATTCGGCCCATCGCCCATCGGGTTACCGACTTTGGTTGCCAGCACCCAACTGTCGCGGTCGGTGGCGATCGCCCGGCCGACCACGCGCTCAGAGTCACCCTTGTTATACATATCGGCGGTATCGATAAAGTTGACGCCACTGGCGCGGGCGTCGGCAATGATGCGCTGCGAGGTGGCTTCATCCGTGGCACCACCAAACATCATGGTGCCAAGGCAGATTTCAGAGACCTTCAGCCCACTGCGCCCGAGATAACGGTATTGCATGCAAACATCCTCAGTGCGATTAAAGTCCGCTATTTATTGCGGGATCACGGCGGTAGTGGCGATCTCCACCAAGAACTCTGGGCGTACCATCTCCAGCTTCACGCAGAAACGCGCCGGGAGAATCGTCGGGAAATAGCTCACGTAGATTTCGTTGAATTTGTGGTAATCGTCGAGGTCGCGCAGGAAAATTTGATTCATCACCACGTGATCCATACTGCTGCCTGCTGACTCCAGCACCACTTTGATGCTGTCGAGCACGCGACGGGTTTGTACTTCGATATCACCGATACCCACAAGGCTGCCATCCACCGGATCGGTAGAAAGCATCCCGGCGACGTAAACATGGTTGCCGGCTTTTACGCCCCAGTTGAGGTGGTTAAGCCCTGTGGCGGTTTTACCGATAATCCAGCCTTCCGGATTGATTGCCTGATTCATCTTTTTCTCCTGATTATTGAAATGATTAACTTCTGGAACCACGTAAGAAAGGCCGCCCGAGATCAGCAGGCGCTGCGCCTGCTTTACCCATCATCACCCAGGCAATCAGCGCCACGGCAAACGGCATCGCCATCAGCAGTGATGGCGCGATATTCACGCCGATGTACTGCCCCTGGAACTGCAAGGCTTCGAGCAGGCCAAGTACAATAGCCACTAACAGCACTCGCAGCGGCATCCAGCGCGCAAAGATCGTGATTGCAATCGCCAGATAGCCACGCCCGGCCGTCATGTTGTCAACGAAGGTGCCACCCGAGGCCACGATGCACAGATAGGCTCCGCCTAATCCGGCCATCACGCCGGTGAACAAGGTGGCGCTAAAGCGGATAGTTAGCACGGAGTGACCGGCTGCATCGGCGGCCATGGCGTTCTCACCCACGGCTCGGATCAATAAGCCCGCACGGGTAAAGCGCAACAGTGCCCAGAGCGCCACCGCGACCAGTACCGCGATGTAAAATACCGGGCTTTGAGAAAACAGTGCGCGACCCACCACCGGTAAATCTGACAGCCCCGGCAACTTCATCATGGAAACAGCCCGCATCGATCCCGCTGGTGGCGCACCACTCAGCCACAGCTGACGCATCAACGAAGTCACGCCAATGGCGAACAGGTTAAAACCAATGCCCATTACAATCTGATTGGCGCGCGCCAGCACCGTGCCCAGTGCCAGCAGCAGTGCTGCCAGACAGCCCCCTAACATGCCGATCAGTAGCGCGATGATCGGTGAACCGCTGAACATTAATCCCAGTGCGGAAGATGCCGCCCCGAACAACATCAAACCTTCCAGTCCGATGGTGAAAACCCCTGCGCGCTCAGAAATAGTTTCGCCCAACGCGGCCAGTAATACCGGCACACACAGGCGCAATCCCCCTGCTAAAAACAGCGCCAGGGTTACAGTGTTGAATTCCATACCGGCCTCCCTTTCACCAGCATCACGCCGCTCAATACCGCCAGAATCAAAATCGGCATGCCGCCCAGCACATCAGCCAGTGCTGCCGGAATCGAGAAGGTGCTCTGCAATGCCAGCGCTGCGCTATTGATTGCGCCAAAATAGAACGAGACGATTACTGCGCCAAACGGCTGTAGCCCAGCCAAAAACGACACCGCTAATCCTTCGAACCCCAACCCAGAGGAAAAGCCGTCAATCAGTCGATACTGCACGCCCAGCACTTCAAAGGTGCCAGCCAGCCCACTGACCGCGCCGGAAATCGCCATGCTGGTCAGCACAGTTTTCGTCGCCGATTGGCCCTGCAACCGGACAAAACGGGGACTTTGTCCGCTGGCACGTAACCGAAGACCAAACGCGGTGTGGTTCAGCATCACCCATACGGCCAAGGCAATCAGCAGTGCCAGAAATACCCCAGCGTGCAGACGCGTGCCTTCAATCACCTGCTGGAATACGCCATCCGCAGGAATCTGTGCAGACATATTGAAATTAGAACCCACAGGACGCATCGGCCCTTGCACCAGATATTTCAGCGTGTAGATGGCGATAAAGTTCATCATTAGCGTCACGATGATTTCATCTACGCCGCGCCACAGTTTCAGTAAGGCTGGAATTGCGCCCCATATTGCCCCGCACAGCGCACCACTCAGAATGGCCAGCGGCAACAGCAAAGGACCGACATCGCCAAATGCCAAAAACGGCAACATGGCACCAATAGCCCCCATTTGCAGTTGCCCCTCGCCACCGAGATTGAACATCCCGCCGCGGATGGCAATCAGTGCGCCAAGCGCCACTAACAGACGCGGCGTCATAAATACCAGCGTATCGGAGAGCGCACGCACCGAACCCAATGCGCCCTCAAAGGCGGTGCTGATCGCGGCTTGCAGCGGCACGCCAAGCGCGGCGATCAGCGCCAGACCGAGGATCAGCGATCCGATAAAGGCGGTGAGCGTGACCCATAGCGAACGCGATGCGCTGAGCTGGGTTAGCCAGCGACGGAAACCCGCGCGGGTTTCCGTCAGTGTGGCCATAGATTCAGACATGTACTCCTCCTGCAGCCTTTACTGGCTCGCTGCGACCAGAAGTCATCAGCGTGCCAATGCGTTCAATGTTCATGGCCTCGCCGGTGACTTCACCGGTAATGCGCCCCCCGTTCATCACCACGATGCGATCGGACACACGAATCAGTTCTTCGATGTTGGAAGAGATGATTAAAACCGTGGTACCTGCGTCCGCAGCCTCTGCCAGTCGCATCAGCACGGCTTCAGCCGCTGCGATATCCAGCCCGCGCGTCGGCTGATAGACCACGATGATCGAGGCCGACTGCGCCATGGCCCGTGCCACCACAATTTTCTGTTGATTACCGCCTGACAATGAACGCGCCGGACTGGCGTGAGAGTGGGTGCGAATATCGGATTGGTCGATCATCTCGTTGGCACGAACGGCAATCGCCGCGTGATTGAGCAAACCAAAACGGCGATACGCACCCTGCATAATGTCGGGATACAGCAGGTTATGTGACACCGGCAGATCCAGCGATAAACCTTCGTGATGACGGTCCTGCGGTACCAGTGCCAACGTGATTTCCGCATGGCTACGTTGGACCTCACCGCTCTCTGGCTGCTGCTCTCCCGCCAACACGGCAAACAACTCGCTCTGCCCATTGCCTTCAACGCCCGCGACGCCAATCACTTCGCCTGCATTTAGCGTCAGGTTGATATCCTGCAAGCCGGGAGAGCCGTTGCCTGGCCGCTGATGGACTGACAACAACTGCAGTTGCGCTTCGCCCGCCGTACGCTGTGCCCCGAGCCGCGTACTGCTGCTGACTGCACGGCCAACAATCATCTCTACTAATTGCGCTGCCGAACTGTCTGCTGTCAGCCCACTACCGCTGTTTTTACCCCTGCGTAAGATGGTGTAACGGTCGGCATTGGTCAGTACCTCATCCACGTTATGGGTGACCACTGCCACGGCGGTCCCTTTATCACTAATACGGCGCAGCGTGACGTAGAGATCGCGGATCTCCGAGGGTGTGAGAATGGTGGACGGCTCATCCAGCAGCAGCACTCGGGTGTCGTTTACCAGCGCCTTGAGGATCTCGACCCGCTGCTGCAACGCCAGCGGCAAGTGACCGACGATGGCAGCCGGATCGAGTTCAACGCCGTATCGCTGCATAAAGGCACGAACATCATCGTGACGGCGTAACTTTTTTCGTTGTTCACCGCGCGCCACCAGCGTCAGGTTTTCGGCGACAGTAAAAGGTGCCACCAGTTTGAAATGCTGATGCACCATCCCGATACCATTGGCAATAGCATCGGCGGGCCGGCGATGGATCACTTGTCGCCCGCCCATCAGCACGCCGCCCTCACTTGGTTCGTGCACGCCATACAGAATGTTCATTAAGGTGGATTTACCCGCCCCGTTCTCACCCAACAACGCGTGAATTTCTCCGGGATAGAGTGACAAAGAGACCTTTTCCAGCGCCACGAAACCGTTCGGGTAACGCTTCGAGACATGGTCGAGTTCAATGAGCGGGTCAGTCATCGGTTACTCCTCAATCTTGACCTTGCCGGACTTGAGGTCAGCAATGACCTGGAACACTTTGTCCTGCACCGATTTATCAACATGGGCAAACGGCGTCGACAAAGTCCAACCTTGCGTAGACAGATTTTCCGTGATGATACGATTGCCTAACTGGTGATCGGCATAGTGCTTGCCGATGTCCGCGTAGGATTTATCAAAGTTCATCACCGTGGAGGTCATGATAGAGTTCGGGAAGGATTTAGATTGGTCGGTATAAGAACCGATGGTCAGCACGCCCTCTTCATCCGCTGCCTGTTGAATGCCCGCATCGGCGGTATCGGCAGACGGGATAACAAAATCAGCACCGCGCGCAATCGCCCCGGTGGCAATCTCTTTGGCGCGCGCCACATCAGTAAACGAGCCGACATAAGCGGAATCAACCTGCACTTTCGGGTTCACATAGGCCGCGCCTTTCTTAATAAACTGCACGGTACGCTCAGCGGAAGGAATCGGCTCACCGCTGATCACCGCGATATGGCCAGTTTTGCTGGCGCTGGCCGCCAGCGCGCCAAGTACGAACCCGTATTCGTCCCAGTCCACAGACCATGCAGAGTAGTTCGGCAGGTTAGCGGTAGAACCTTCATAGGAGTAGAGCACGAACTGGGTATTCGGGAATGATGGTGCCACTTCTTTAATCGCGGCCGAATAGCCGGAAGAGTGGGCAATAATCAGTTTCACGCCATCAGAAGCGAGTTGGCGCAGCACCGAAGGCGCAGCTTCATAGGTGGTGTGCTCCAGATAACTTGGTGCAAAACCCTCTTTGTTTGCCATGGATTTGAAAGCCGCATAGCCCGCCATATCCCATGAGCCCTGCGTCACCGTTTGGGTGAATAACGCCGCCACACGCGGTTTGCTTTCGTCTGCCTGAACAGTGTTGCTGGCGAATACCGCCGCCACCGCTAACGCTACCATCATCTTTATTTTCATCGTTCGACTCCCGGCAAAGTAATTAAGGTTGATTACAGAAGCGCTTTTGACAGCGCTATTAGGATGCGTTTAATGATTTTTGATACGCTCGCGCATGGGTGTTCACGCCGTGATGCTCCAGCACTTCCAGCACCTCAGTGCCGACGATGCGCAGGTCATCGATAAAGTCCGGCACAATCACGGTGACGCCATCCAGCTGTGCGCCTTTAACGATCGCCGCCAGCTTGTTACCGATGGTTTCAGCCGACCCCACCAGCGCCGCGCGCGTCATGGAATTGCGCTGCTCACCCTGTGAAACAAAGCGTTGCGCCATGGTGTTTTGTTTAAAGCTCTTATCACCGGAGTATTCGCGGGTCTGATTGTCCAGCGCGATGGTGTCAACGCCTGCGTCATACAACGCCACGCGTTCACTCGCTTCAGCATCCGTTGCGCCCGGCACGATGGTGAATAAGCCGTAGGTTTTGAAATCGGGTTTACCCTGTTGCATCGCCAGCTCTTTGGCGCGCAGCCCGGTTTTAATGAAGTCATCATGATCTGAACCGAGCATAAAGCTGCCGGTGCAGTGCTCCATGGTGAACAGGAAGCCGCGGTCCGAGGCACCCGCACAGATGATGGGTGGAGCAGACTTAGGTTTCGGATTCGACATGCAGTCCGTGAGCTGATAGTGCTTGCCCTGATGATCAACCCGATCTTCACTCCACAAGCGTTTCAGCACCGTCAACCACTCGGCGGCCAGCTCGTAACGTTCGGCGTGATCGAGATCCATCCACAATCCCATCTGGCCCTGATCGGTAGGATTCGAACCGGAAACGATGTTGAGGCCAAACCGTCCGTTGGAGATCTGATCCAGCACCGCGGTCATTTTCGCCACCACCGCCGGGTGAAACACCATGGTGTGCACCGTGCCCCAGACGCCGATGCGGCTGGTGGCCTCGGCCAGGCCCGCCATGGTAGTCAGGCTTTCTAACGTGACATCCCAGTGACGTGATGGACCGCCGTAGCCGCGCCATTTCGCCATCGACAGCGCGAAATCGAATCCGAGCTGTTCCGCCAGAATCGTCACCTGTTTGTTGTAGTCATAGGTTGCTGGCAACTGAGGACTGGTCGTGGAGGTGATCCAGCCGCCATTACCTACCGGCAAAAACACACCGAACTCGACATTGCGATTTTCACAACTGCTCATCAAGACGCTCCTTAATTCATGACGCTGACGCGTGAATGCCCGCGATAAACTCGCGTGTGATTTGGTTAAACAGACCGGTTTCGGTCTCTGAGAAGCTATGGCCACCTTGCGGCACGATTTTCAGTTCGGCGTGAGGAATATGTTCCACCAGCAAGCGCGACTGATAAGGCGGCGTCAGGATGTCGTCCTGCGCGCACAGCACCAGCGTGGGTGTTTGAATATCGGCCAGAAGCTCAGTGGCATCGTGCGCCATGATGGCGTCAATGCGGCTAAGTACGACTTCGCGAGCCGGGAAGCGCGTGGCCGAAGCCAGCAAGGCTGGCGACAGCGTGGCGGCATGGTTTTTAATGTGCTCTGGCGGATACAAGAACAGCGCACTGCCGTGCACATACTCTTCTATTGTGCTGCCGAGCAGCAGCGCACGGCGCATGCGGAAGCACCAGTTAAAATGCATATCAGATTTCGCCCAACTGGCGTACTGCACCATGCCTGCGAGCAAGTCCGGATGATGTGCTGCTAGCAACTGGCCAATTGCACCACCGGTTGAATGCCCAATCAGCACCGGGCGCGCTAACTTCAGTTCCGCTATCAGCGCCACTAAATCTTCCACCAGGGTAGCAATGCTGTAAGGTCCGGCTGGATGGTCTGAACTGCCAGCGCCGCGTTGATCGTAAGTCACCACGGTATAGTCCTGTTTAAAAGCCTTGACCTGTGGCTGCCAGTACGCGGCCGTGCCTCCTAATCCGGAGACAAAAATAATTGCCGGACCCGTTCCTTCAATTTCGTAATGCGTTCGAATTCCGTTAGTCATTATGTCCGGCATGGCTTTCCCCTTGTTGGCGTAAACATTTCAGGTTCTATTTGAAAATCTTCGATGGGCAATAAATACCATGCGTATTGCTATTACCTGTAATATCGAATGCAGCACACCGTGTTGCCGCTATTAGAACACCTGAAGCGCGTGAAATAACCCGGTCAATTTCCTCACTTTTTATTTCACCAATAAGGGAAAGTTATTATGAAAGAGGTGGTTAAGGCTGCTAAATATCGTTAGTTAAATTCCCGGCAAACATGCTTAAGGAACTGATGCGCGGCAAAAGAGAGGGTGCGATCGCGATGGACGCATATTTCAATGTTGGCCGATTCCATCGCGTCATTATCAATCGGGATAGCACGCAACATATTCTGCTCAATCTCTCGCGCGGCAATCTGTTTGGGCCCGATGGTCAATGTGCGCCCCGCTATCGCCATAGCTTTGGTGAGTTCCAGGTTGTTGGTATTGACAATAGACTGCGGATGCAGATGCAAACTGCGCGTGACCCGGTCAAAGGTTTGCCGCATGCCAAAACTGGAAACCGGCAAGGCGATGGGATAAAAGCAGATATCTTCCAACGTGAGAGAAGCGTGTTGGGCCAACGGATGTTGCGGCGAGACCAGGCACTGAATTGGTGCAGGACAGCGCTTAATCACTTCTATTCCAGGGCGGTCGCCCATATTGAACACAATGCCAATATCAATCTCGTCACGAATAATCGCCTCAATGGTACGATCGGATGACTCGCTGTTGATTGAGAACTGTATCGCCGGGTAGTGTTCATTAAAATCGGTCATGATGCGCGGCAAAATCGCCTGCACCACCGCTTCAATCACCCATATTTTCACTTCCCCTTCACGCAGCCCTTTTAAATTCTTGATGGATTCATGGATGCGATCGAGGTCACGGCACATCTTGCGCGTAAAGCGCTCCAGCATCATACCTGCGGGCGTCAAGCGAATGCCGGTGTTGGTTCGCTCAAGCAACATCACGCCCAGCGTGTGTTCCAGCAAGGCTATCTGCCGACTGATCGCTGAAGGCGCAACGTGCATTCGGTCTGCCGCACGCCGGATCGAGCCGGTAGCGGCCACTTCATTGAAGTATTTGTAGGTGTTGAGGTTCACGGACATCTCCAGCAAAGGACGGCATTTAATGCTGGAGAGGATGCAAGAGTTATTCCATTCGATGGGGGTATGGTTTACAACGGCAAACCCTTCATCCCTTTCACTTCTTTTAACACAAACATGCTCTGCATCTCTTTAATACCCGGTAAGCGGCGAATCACTGACATAGCAAATTCCGCGTAAGCATCCATATCCGCAGAAACCACCTGTAATAAGAAATCGGCATCACCACCGATGCTATAGCAAGAAACCACATTGTCGAGCGCGGTGACCTCTGCTTCAAACTTCCGCGCTTCGGCTTCACTGTGGCTGTCGATGGTGACTCGCACAAAGACCATCACATTCAGGCCAATCTTGCGACGATTGAGGACAGCACGATACCCCTGGATAACCTGATCCTCTTCCAGCTTACGGACTTTACGCCAGGTGGGTGATGCAGAGAGACCAATGGTATCGGCGAGTTGTTGATTGGTAATGCGCGCATCCTGCTGCAGGAGTTCGAGAATGTTGATATCAGTCTTGCTGAGGCTCATTGAAGGATAGTCCTTTCCTGTAATAGATGATTAAGGAACGATTTATCCCTAATTGGAGGTTTTTGCAATGGCTTTCGCAAGCACTTTTCTCTTCGGCTAAAGCATAATTTTTATCAGCCTAAACGGGCGTTCCAAGGATCGCACGCTGCGAATAACTCAACATCTCAAGGAGTGAACAAATGCAATTCGATGCAAACCATCACCGCTGTACCATTGTTATCGACAACCAATTGCCCGCCGGGCTGGCGATGAATGCTGCCAGCGTGATTGGTATCAGTTTTGGCAAGTTAATCGATAATTTGGTCGGGCCAGACCAGCAAAGCGGTGACGGAGTGAATTACCCAGGCGTGATTTATGCGCCTCTGCCGGTTTTGCTGGCGGAGGGAAACACCTTGCGCGAGCTACAAAAAACCAGCTGCGCGGACGAGGAAATCTTTGCCATGCCCTTCAGCGCACTGGCTCAATCCTGCAAAACCTATGATGAGTACGGCGAGCGTATTGCCAGCGCTCACAGTGAAAATATTGAACTGGTGGCCATCGGCCTGATTGGGCCGAAGAAGAAAATTACCCGCCTGACGGGCAATCTTAAACTCTACCGCTAAACCGCCTGTTGAGCGGCAAATCCTGCGGGGGGTTGGCCCACGTATCGGGTAAACGCCACGCTAAAGGCGCTGGCCGAACGATATCCCACGCGTTCAGCCACATCCGCCACGGCCATGTTTTTACCGCGCAGCAAGTTTTTAGCCAGCGCCATGCGCCAGGTGAGCAGATACATCATCGGCGCGACGCCCACCGCTTCACGAAAGCGGACAAAGAAAGCAGAGCGTGATAGCGCGGCGGTTTTCGCCAGTTGGGCAACCGTCCAGGCGTGCGCCGGATTGGCGTGCATTTCGCGGATAGCCGATGCCAGGCGTTCATCCGCTAAGCCACGCATCACGCCAGGGCAGGCGTTGCAGAGTGGCATCGAGCGCAGCGCCTCTATCAATAACAACTCCAGCAGTCGCTCTAACACCACATGCCGTGCTGGGCGCTGGGCGCGGCACTCATCCATCACCAGTTGCACCAGGGTGGCGAGACGCGATTCACCACGAATATGCATAAACTGAGGCAGCAAAGAGACGATCAAACCCGCATCGGGCGCAGCAAACTGGCAATAGCCAATCAGCGTTTGCACTTCTGCTGGTTGCTGCCGATCGCCGATCCAGAACTCCCCTGGGCCGAGCATCTCTGGCAACGTTTCTGGTGCATCGATATCCGGCGGTTCGGCGCTGGTCATGCAAAATTCCCACGCGGCGGGGATCAAAACAAAATCGCCCTGCTCCAGCGCAATCGGATCGTGCCCTTTCATCTTTAACTGACTGCGGCCTTCCAGCACCAGGCAATAAAACGGCTGCCCGGTTTCACTGCGCTGCACACGCCAGCGGCCATTAGCGCGCGCACGTTTTGAATAGGCGGCCTGCGGTTGCAGCAGCGACACCTTCTCTGCCAGGGGATCAATCATTATGGACTCCTGCGAATGAATAATGGACTTTGCGTTGTAGTGAGTCCATATCGCTGACTCTATAGTGAGCATCTACCCAATGCAATGCAGGAGTGAAAGATGAAAACCATTCTAATCACCGGCTGTTCTTCTGGCTTTGGTCACGCAACGGCGCTCTATTTTCTCGAGCGCGGCTGGAAGGTGATCGCGACCATGCGCAATCCGCGCCCTGAGCTTTTCCCTGTGTCTGATCATCTGCGCCTGTTGCCCTTGGATGTCAGCAACGCCGACAGCATCAAACACGCCATTGCCGAGGCCGGAGACATTGACGTGCTGGTGAATAACGCAGGGATTGGCGTGCTGAGCGCGCTGGAAGGCACGCCAATGTCAACAGTACGCGAGGTGTTTGAGACTAACACTCTCGGCACTATTGCCATGACGCAGGCTGTGCTGCCGCAGTTTCGCGCCAAGCGTGGCGGCACAGTGATCAATGTGACATCGACGGTGACGCTGAAATCACTGCCGCTGCTGGCGGTGTATACCGGCAGTAAGGCTGCCGTGAATGCCTTTACCGAGTCGCTGGCGCTGGAGTTACAGCCCTTCAACGTCAATGTCCGGCTGGTGTTGCCGGGCCTCGCCCCCACCACCGATTTCGGCAAAAACGCCATGTCACGAATGGAGGAGACCTTCCTCGAAGCCTATCAACCGATGCTGGAGGGCATCATGGCAGGGATGCATCAACCCCAGCCCACCACTAAAGCCGAAGATGTTGCCGAGGCGGTGTGGCGCGCAGCCACCGATCCACACGCGCCGATGCGCATTCCGGCTGGCGAAGATGCGGTGGCCGTCGCGAATGAAGTCAGGTAGTTGCTGTTTGAGGACCGCTATCAGCCATGGATTTCAGCAACCGCCATGGTAAATACTAGCGGTGTATCACCAAGGTTGGCGTAAGTATGGGGTGCTTCGGTTTTAGCCACCGCGGCATTTCCACACCGCACCTGCAATACTCGGTCATCAAGCGTCAAAGTCAGAGTACCATGTGCAACATGCAGTAATTCGTAGGTGCGCTGTGGATGCCCCGGCGATGCAAAGTGCTCACCGGGTTGCATTTCCCAGTGCCATAGCTCAATCATGTCAGGCCCTGTGGTACCCGCCAGCATACGCGCTTGCCCGCCTTTTTCTCCTTGCCACAGTATCGGCATATCATTTGCCTCAATGACATGTGCCAGAGGATCGTCAGAGACATTGACAATATCCGCTACGGATAAACCCAGCGCTGCTGCCACTTTGCAAAGAATCGCGATACTGGGATTGGCAGTCCCTTTTTCAATGTCCACCAGCATGCCTTTGCTGACGTTTGATCGGCGCGACAACTCATCCAGAGATAACTTCTGCTGTTTACGATAGGTCTTCACACTGAGTGAAACGGCGGCACTCACATGGTCGATGTCGGAACCTGCTTCGGTCGTTTTATTGACTTTTGTCTTCATCGGTCACTATTATGGTCTAAATTGGTCATTAAAGGATTATGTGATGTTCACCTTCCAGCCGTCAATCGATCCCTCAGTTTCTACACTAGCGCCTGACTTCTGCGCACTGAGCATTTTTGTGCAAGCTGCACCAGCCGTTAACCCACAAATCGGTGCGCTAACCTTACATCATGCCTGTGAACAGATGCTGAAAGATGACTTCCCATGGGCTGAGGAACACCTTCAGCAGTGGGCCGAACTTTTTAAACGTTTTGGCGCTAAACCTAAACGTACACCTTGCTCAGCAGATGCTCTGCGGAAGCGGGTTCAGCGCGAGGGTGTCATGGCTGCCATCGATCCGATTGTCGATCTCTACAATGCAGTGAGCATTCGTTTTGCCATCCCGGTTGGTGGTGAACATGTAGCGGCTTATGTGGGTCAGCCACATTTAACACGTGCTGATGGCACCGAAAACTTCGATGTATTTAAAGAAGGCGTTTTAAGCCATGAATCACCTGAACCAGGTGAGGTGATTTGGCGAGATGATGTAGGCGTGACGTGTCGCCGCTGGAACTGGCGTCAAGGCGTACGAACCCGGCTCAGCCTGGGTCAATCACAAATGTGGTTTATTCTGGAAAGATTACCGGCTATGCCACTGGAAGCACTACATCAAGCGGGCGATATGCTGGAGCAAGGCATTCAGCAGATAATGCCAGGTGCAACCATTACGCGGACCCTGCTTGGCAATGACGACCGCTAACTGCGACCATTTACTTGGGGATCATCAATGCACATTCACAGACTGGCGCCACAATCTCCGTTACTGAATGCCGTTACACAATTACTGCACAATGAATGGTCAGACCTGGCGAACTGGAAAGATGCCGAGGTGATTCGTCAGCGTTTAAACTTACGCAATGCCGCTGATGCCCAAACTCTCACCTTGGTCGCCACCAGCACTGAAGGTGAACTGATGGTCACCGCCAGTATCATCCATTACGAATTAGATGATCACGCCGAGCGTGAGTTTTGGTTGGGCGAGCTGATAACGGCGCGAGACCATCGCGGCAAAAGACTCGGGAGTGCCTTAGTCACACGATTAATTGCTGAAGCGCGCACAAGATCGATCCCCGCACTCTGGTTGTATACGCCGGACCAACAGGCACTTTATCGCCGCTTTGGCTGGCAGGATGTTGAGCAGCGGGAGATCTCAGGGGAAACAGTGACCATCATGGCCATCGCGCTTTAAGACGCTTGTGCCAGTTGTTGCAGTGCCTCTAGCCCGTCACGCGCAATCCAGGTACGCAGTGGCGCGAACAGCGGTTGCGGCAGATTTTCCGGGGCAAACCACTGCCAGCCTTCACATTTTTCCGGCTCAAGGGTCTGCGGTTCGCTTAGTGGATTATGCGCCACCAACAGCAGCGTGATGTAGTGCTTATTGACCTCGGGGAAGACATCGCTGACAAACGCGCCGTTGTTTAACGCACCCAAGACCAAACCGGTCTCTTCCAGTACTTCCCGTCGCGCACAGTCGTCCGGCGATTCACCAAACTCCAGATGCCCGCCGGGGGCTGACCAGTCTCCCGATCCGTGGCTGCCTTTGCGACGCCCCAGCAGTAATTTACCCTCGCGGAAAATCAACACACCCACTCCTACCTGCGGTGACATAACGGCTCCTGATTTTTAATGGTTAAAGTTGATAATAAGTATTTTAAAGAAGTGCGCATAAATGCGCACTCTACGTAAAATGTGCATCATCTCTATAGCATCGCCATTAACGGCGCAGTAGAAGCGTTACGACCTCAGACATTGTGCCCTTTTTGACAACCCGCACTGAAGCTAATGAGCAGGCTGGGGCCGCACCGGGGCAGGCATCCGCAGCGCTGA
>NZ_JASGBY010000043.1:0-366 GCF_030053355.1 Pantoea sp. EA-12
GATGCATTGAGCTAACCGGTACTAATGACCCGTGAGGCTTAACCTTACAACGCCAGAGGCGTTTTTGAGAAGACGCAAAGTAGATTTTCAGCTTGATTCACCGGATTTTAGAAGAATTTAGCGGTGTTCTGCGGACGCAAGTCCGAAGGATTTTACGCTGAGGCAAGGCGCGGACCGAGACGGTACGAAGGAGCATACACAGGTATGTGACTGAGTAACGCGAGGGACAGCAACGCAGCATCAGCGTAAAAGACACAGGACATGGCACAAAGAATTTGCCTGGCGGCTGTAGCGCGGTGGTCCCACCTGACCCCATGCCGAACTCAGAAGTGAAACGCCGTAGCGCCGATGGTAGTGTGGGGTCTC